>JAXHUV010000004.1:0-18643 GCA_034189445.1 Pseudomonadota bacterium | reverse complement strand
GATCTTGTCCCGCAGCATCTCTTCGAACTCGCTGTCGGCAAAGTAGTAGAGCTCCAGGGCTGTCATGGACACGCTGGCGCTTTTTAGCTCGAAACCCTGTTTTACCCCGGGGGTGGCGGTATCGCTCATTATTTATGATCCTGCTATTTTGGTGCGTTGTGCATCAGGAATCGGGTTGCTCATGGTGGCGTCGCAATGGTTTGTGCGCCGGTTGTCAGAGATCCTGACATTCTCTGCATGTTGGCTTAAGATACAAGGCTGTATATATGTACAGAAAATTAATGCGAGCCCCCTGATTATGCCACAACGCAAGATCATTCATGTGGATTGTGACTGTTTCTTTGCGGCCGTGGAGATGCGGGACGATCCCAGCCTCCGGGAGGTGCCGCTGGCAGTGGGGGGTGATGGCGAACGGGGCGTGGTGACCACCTGCAATTACAAGGCCCGCGAGTACGGTGTACGTTCGGCGATGCCCGGTAGTGAGGCTCGACGGTTGTGCCCGGGGCTGGTGACGGTGCCGCCGGATCTGGATCGGTACCGGGCCGCATCACAGCAGGTGATGGCCATCCTGAGGGAGCTAACAGACCTGGTGGAGCCGCTGTCCCTGGATGAAGCCTTTCTTGATGTCTCCGATGTGTCCGATCACAAAGGCAGTGCCACGCTCATGGCCCGCCACCTTCGGGAGCGGGTGCGCCGGGAAGTGGGCATCACTATTTCCGCCGGGGTTGCGCCTAATAAGTTCCTCGCCAAGATTGCCAGTGATTGGGAAAAACCGGACGGACTGTTTGTGATTCGTCCGGAGGACATTGCGGACTTCGTGCAGGAATTGCCGGTAGAGAAGCTGTTCGGGGTAGGGCAGGTGACCGCGTCGAAACTGCACGCGCTTGGGGTCAGGACCTGCGGCGATATGCAGGCGTTTGGGGCCGGTGTACTGATTGAACGGTTCGGCAAGCAGGGCTATCGTCTCCACGAGATGGCCCACGGCCGGGATGAGCGGGCGGTGGTAGTGTCGCGGATTGCCAAGTCGGTCAGTGTCGAACGAACCTTTTCCCGGGATTTGCCGGATCTGGCCGCCTGCCAGACCGTCATGGCCTCTCTGGTAGCCGATCTCAATCTTCGGTTGTCGGGCAAGGCCCGCCGGAAACCGATCCACAAGCTGTTTATCAAGATCCGCTATAGTGATTTTTCAACCCATACCCTGGAGCGGGTTCGGGAACAGGTTAAAAAGCCCGCCCTGGAAGACTATCTGCCATTGCTTTCGGAGCTGGTGACGAACAGGAAGAGACCGGTGAGGCTGCTGGGGTTGGGCGTGCGTTTCCGTAACGATGACGCCCCCGTGACTCAGTTACGACTGTTTGATTAGTGTTCAGGCAGATACTGTGAACCACCCCACGAAGTCTGAGTGCAGCCAGGTTACGGCGAGGTAACCCATCAGCCCGCCAATAAAAGCGCCTGCGGCGACGTCACTGGGGTAGTGCAACCCGAGAACCACCCGCGATGCGGCGACACTGAGGGTGAATGGCAGAACCACCAGCGCCAGCGCCGGTTCGGCCGTGGTCAGTATCGTCTGGAAGCAGGCCGCATGCAGGGTGTGGCCGGAGGGGAAGCTGTAGCGATCCAGCGGCGGTGTGCCGCAGTTGATGGCTGGAAATGAAATGAAGGGCCGTTCCCGGATCAGCCAACGCTTCAACAATTTGTAGCTGATGGTGCTGGTGAGCCCCGTCAGTGCCATGAGCAGGGCCAGCCCCGGCCCGGATTCCGGGTGGATAAAGGGGATCGACAGGATCAGAGCGTACCAGAACCAGCCATCTCCGAGTCGGCTGACCAGCCGGAAATAGCCCAGGGCTGGCCGAAAACGAACAGCGTGGTTGATGGCCTGGCAGAAAGCGACTTCCCGCTGGTCCGCCAGTTCAAAGAAGCGAGACGCTTTGCTTGTTGAGGGCATGATATCCGGCCTTTGCGGTTTGGTTGAAAACCAGTTGTTCAAATTGTTCAATCTGCGAAGTCCAGCTCTGTTCCAGGGCATCCAGCCTTGCCTGGGCTCTGATCCGGTTCAACAGGGTCGGCTGGTCCGCCAGCCGGAGGGCGCTGTCGATGTACGCCTCGTCCTGATCCAGGGGCGCTTTCATGCCGTTTTCCTCGTGGCGGATGTGTTCGGCTGCCGCGGCGTCGTCAAAACTGACGACGCCCAGACCGCTGGCCATGGCCTCCAGAACCACGTTGCCGAAGGTGTCCGTCTTGCTCGGGAACAGGAACAGATCGCCCGAGGCAAAATGCCGGGCCAGGTCGTCGCCACGCCGGGTGCCGCAGAACACGTAATCAGGGTGGCGTTCGGCCAGTTGACTCCGGAGCGGGCCATCGCCAACCAGGATGAACCTGGCCTGGGGGTGAAGGCCCCGGATTCGCTCAAAGCAGGCAACCGCCATTTGCAGGTTTTTCTCCGGTGCGAGCCGGCCTACATACAGAATGGCGCGGTCGTTGGCCTGCAACCCCCAGGCTTCCCGCAGCGCGCTGTCCCGTTTGTGGGGAGTGAAACGATGACAGTCAACGCCGCGACTCCAGAGCCCGGTTGCCGGGATGCCCATGGCGAGGGTCGCCTGCTGCATTTTTCGGGTTGGCACCAGGGTGATGGCGGTGCGATTGTGGAACCAGCGACCATAGAGGCACAACAACCGCTCCAGTATGCCGACGCCGTAATAGCGGCTGTAGCTGTGAAAGTTGGTGTGGAAGCCGGAGCTCACTGGGATGCCCAGCGCTCTGGCCGCTGAGGTGGCGGCGATACCCAGTGGGCCCTGGGTGGCGATATAGACGGCATCGGGCCGGTCGGAGGCCAGAAGTTTTTTCAGGTGGCTGGTCCGGGCCAGGCCAAAGCGCAGGTCGGCGTAACCGGGCAGGGGCAATCCGGTCACCACATGCTCACGGGTGAACAGGGCCTCGCCGGCGCTGGTGAAGTTGCTCTTGCGTTCATGCCGCTGTCGCGGCCGTATCACCGTCACCTGGTGCCCACGCTGTATCAGCCCCTGGCACAGGTGCCTGAGCGTGTTTGCCACGCCATTGATCTCCGGCGGAAAAGTCTCCGAAACAATGGTAATGTGTTGTTGGCGCCGGTTGGGCTGCATGGTCTCGGTCACGGTGTTTCCTGCGCTTGGTCTGGCATACCTCTACTATGAAAAGCCGGTATGACAGTTATGCAACACTCACGTGACATTCCCGTTAATCAAATCAAACCAAATCGAATCGGAGGCGATATGCAAACGCGAAAGCTTGGAAAAACGGATATCGACGTTACCTTGCTGTGCCTGGGGACCATGACCTGGGGCGAGCAGAATACTGAAAAGGAAGCATTTGAGCAGCTGGATTACGCAGTAAGCGAAGGTATTAACTTTATTGATACCGCTGAGATGTACCCGGTGCCGCCAAGAGCGGAAACCCAGGGGCTGACCGAAACCTGCCTGGGCAACTGGCTGGCCAGCAGAGGCAAACGCGATGATCTGGTGATTGCGACCAAAGTGGCGGGGGCGGGCAATGGCGTGACGTATCTGCGCAATGGTCCGCGTCTGACCCGCAGTCACATCCTGGAAGCCTGCGACGCCAGCCTCAAACGCCTGCAGACGGATTATATTGATCTTTACCAGGTGCACTGGCCGGATCGCAGCGCGAACTTTTTCGGCAAGCTCGGTTATGAGCATAACCCGGAAGAGACCTTCACGCCTATCGAGGAGACGCTTGAGGCGCTGGATGAACTGGTGCGGTCCGGTAAGGTCCGGCACATCGGGCTGTCCAATGAAACCCCCTGGGGCGCCATGGAGTATCTTCGTCTGGCCGGTGAAAGGGGGTGGCCCCGTGTGGCCAGCATCCAGAATCCCTATAACCTCCTGAACCGCTCATTCGAGGTGGGTCTGGCGGAAATTGCCCATCGGGAACAGGCCGGTTTGCTGGCCTATTCACCGCTGGCGTTCGGTATGTTGTCTGGCAAATATCTGGGGGGAAAGTGGCCGGAAAAGGCGCGGATAACCCTGTACGAGCGTTTCATCCGTTACACCGGCGACCGTGCCATGGATGCCACCCGGGCGTATGTTGAGCTGGCCCGGGAAAATGGATTGTCTCCGGCCCAGATGGCGCTGGCTTACGTGAACAGCCGCAGTTTTCTGACCAGCAATATCATCGGTGCGACGTCCATGGAGCAGTTGCGGGAGAACGTCGGGTCCGCCCAGGTCAGCCTGAGCCCGGCTGTCCTTGAGGGCATTGAGAGTATCCACCGGGAATTTACCTATCCCTGCCCCTGAAGCCGCCGGGCTTTCGGTTTAAACCTCCGGTCACCGGGCGCTGGCCGGGGGGGATTACAGCCTGAAATACTGCTGCGCTTTGCCAGCGCCCGGTGCTCGTGTGATCATCGCTGTTAGCATACTGATTGGCCAATGGGGAGGGAGCTTGGCGATGGCGGGTAATAGAGGGCAGTTATCGAATGATGTGAACGCCTGTGTGGATGAGGTGATTCGCCGGGTTGGCAAGGAAATCACGCTTGGTTTGCCGCTTGGGCTCGGGAAACCGGTCCGTTTTGTTAATGCGTTATACCAGCGGGCCAAGGACGATCCGGAGATTCGCCTGCACATTGTTACGGCGCTGTCGCTGCTGGCGCCGAAGGGTGGCTCCTCGCTGGAGAAGCGCTTTATGGGGCCCTTTGTCGAGCGCCTCTATGGCAGGGTGCCGGAACTGGCCTATGCCCGGGATGTCTTGGCCAACCGCCTCCCGCAGAATGTTCGGGTTTCGGAGTTCTTCTTCAAGGCCGGCGGATATCTGAACAATCCTTCCCAGCAGCGGCAATACGTTTGTACTAATTATACCCATGCCAGTCGCGATCTTATGGCTGTGGGGCTCAATGTGATCGCGCAGATGGTGGCGCCGGGCGAAGCCCATGGCCAGCCGGGGCAGGTCAGCCTGAGTTGCAACCCCGACCTTACGCTGGATCTGATTCCTTTGCTCAGGGAGCGGGAAGCCGCTGGCACGCCGGTTGCGGTGGTGGCCGAGGCGAATCGGAACCTGCCATGGCTCGGGCACCATGCGGCCATTGAAACGGACCGGTTCGATGTGGTGCTGGATCAGCCTTCCGGAGATTATCCCCTGTTCTCTGTCCCGCAGATGTCGGTCAGCCCGGAAGATCACATGATCGGGTTCTATGCCAGTACCCTGCTGAAGGACGGCGGCACACTTCAGGTCGGAATCGGTTCACTGGGTTCTGCCCTGGTCCATAGCGCCATACTCCGGCACAGTCGTAACGATGCCTGGCGGAAAGTGTTTGATCACCTCAAGGTCGATCAGAACTTTCCTGTCGTCATTGCAGATGGCGGCACCGGGCCCTTCGAAGAGGGGCTTTATGGCTGTAGTGAAATGATGGTCGATGGCTTTCTGTACCTGATGCAGGAAGGCATTCTCAGCCGCGAGGTCTATGACCATGTCGGTCTTCAGGCGCTGGTCAACTGTGGTGATATCGCCGGTGACGTGTCGCTCGCCACCCTGGATGTCCTGCGCCGGGAGAAACTGATCGATAGCCCACTACGGGCAAGGGACGTTCATTGGCTGGTCCGGCATGGAATCTTCAGAGGGGCTGTCGAATTCAAGGGCGGCCGGCTGCGCGTTGGTGACCAGTCCGTGGAGGGTGATCTGGACAACTCGCAAGCCCGGGAAGCGATCGAAGCACTGGTCCTCGGGGATCGGTTGACTGGTGGTATTGTCATGCACGGTGGCTTCTACCTTGGTCCCGAACGGTTCTACCAGGCCCTGAGAGAACTGACCGAGGAGCAGCGCGCGAAAATCTGCATGACCAGCGTGAACTTCATCAACCATCTCTATGACCACCGGTTCGGGGATCAGAAGCTGAAAGCAGCACAGCGGGTTCATGGCCGTTTTATCAACACGGCAATGATGTGCACTCTCAACGGCGCCGGGGTATCGGATGGTCTTGAGGATGGCCGGGTGGTCAGTGGCGTGGGCGGGCAGTACAACTTTGTTGCCATGGCCCATGAGCTGCCGGGTGCCCGTTCCATCCTGACGCTGCGCAGCACCCGCCCTTCTCATGGCAAGCTGTTCTCCAATATTGTCTTCAACTATGGCCATTGCACCATTCCCCGCCACCTGCGGGATATTGTCATTACCGAATATGGAATCGCCGACCTGAGGGGGCAGTCAGATGAGCAGGTTTTCCTCAGGCTGATCCGCATCGCCGACTCCCGGTTCCAGCGGGAGCTTCTGGAAAAAGCCCAGAAAGCGGGCAAGGTGGATCCTGCGTTCAGATTGCCTGCAGGCTGGTGTAACAACACCCCGGAAGCCATCCGACGCGCGGTTGGGGTAACCGGAGAGGCGAGCCTGTTCCCACCATTCCCGTTCAGCCGGGACTTTACCGATGAGGAGCTGACGTTGGCGGAAGCCCTTAAGGGGCTCAAGGCCGCAACGGCCACTCGCCGTGGTAAACTGTCAACTCTGTTACAGGCCGTCCGGGCCCGGGATGACGAAGGCCGTTATGGGGCCCTGCTTGAACGCATGGGGCTGAGCAACCCTTCAGGATTGCGGGACAAGCTGGATCAGCGACTGGTTATCCATGGCCTGCGGCAGCTCGAATCACCACCGGATACAGGAAACCCGAAGACCTGATGACAGCTTCACACGCAAGACCCGACGTTTTTACCGTTCACTATGTACTGAAAAACAAGATCGGGGAGTTGGTTGATACTTCCGAAGGCAGTGAGCCCCTGCACTTTGTTTATGGCAGCCCCGAGATTATTGAGGGAATCCAGCAGGCGGTGAAAGACCGCAATGTGGGGGATTGCCTTGAGGTAACGGTGCCGCCGGCCATGGCCTACGGTGAACACAAGCCGGAGCTGGTGCGCAAGGTGCCGCGCTCACTGTTTGAAGACATCGAGAACCTGCGGATTGGTATGAAGTTCCAGACCAACACCGGCGATGAAGCGCAGATCGTGCAGGTTGTCGGAATTGACGGCAACCTGGTGAAGGTGGATGCCAATCATCCGCTGGCGGGCTTTACCCTGTACTTTGATCTGGAGATCGTTGGCCGCCGTGAAGCGACGGCAGATGAGGTTGCCCAGGGTCGCCCTCTGTTCTGAGGCGGTCTGTTGCCGGTTCGTCGTATTCGCCGCTGTATATCCGCTTTAGGCCGTCGAGCACGATTTCCCTCAGGCTGGCAGCGAACTCCCCGGTCGGGATCTGATCCGACGAGTGCACCGGGGTGTGGAAAACAACGTCGACACGGGCGGACGGCTCTCTGAGCATTCGCAGCAGATGGCTGTGGAACTCGTCGTCACCAATGAAGGGGGCCAGATGATCCGGCCGTCCGTCTCTGCGATAGGCAATGGTCACCGGCTGGACCGGCGTTTTGCTTTGCAGTGCGGCCTTCAGCAGCAGGCCGTGGAACGTGAGTACGGTCAGTCCGGCGCTGGTGGTTCCTTCCGGGTAAACCAGGACGTTTTCTCCGGCCTGCAGGGTCTCGATAATCCGGTCCCGGACCCGTCGGGCCTGGCCACCCCCGCGCCGAATGAACAGCGTGTCGGCCTGTCGCGCCAGCCAGCCAATGAGCGGCCACTGGCCGACTTCGGCTTTCGACAGGAACCGGATCGGCGCCAGGCTTCCCAGAATCGGAATATCCGACCAGCTGATGTGGTTGCTAACGAACAGAACGGTATCGTCCGAAGGCGAGCCGTGCTGGTGTATATCCAGCCCCAGGCACCGGCAGGCCCACCGGAAACAGAATCTGGCCCAGGGTGTCCGGTCGATGGCTTTGCGGGTAACAATTTCAGTGATCCGCAAACCGGCGGCCAGCATGGTGGTGGCCGCCAGAAAAGTCATAAAGGCAGTGATACGAACCCAGAGTCTCAGCCAGCTCATCTCCCAGACTCCCGGTTTCAGGACGCTGTGCGCATGAAGTGCCGGCTGTAGCGGCCGGCCAGTTTGCTGACCTCCAGCACGACCAGCAGATCGGCACAGCGAAAATCCGGATCCCAGCAAGGTTCACCGCAGACCCGGGCGCCAAGGCGCATGTAGGCGCGGATCAGGGCGGGGACGTCCACCGGGCGATCGTTGTCCCGGGTTTGGGTCAGGTGTGGCATCGCCCGACGTGGTTTAACCAGAAAAGCCGGATCGGCCAGATACTCGTTCTGGAGGTGGCGGGCGATGCGCCAGGCCTTCAGCCCTCCGTCGGACATGCCGATGCTCGCGCAGCCGATCATATAATCAACACCACGCTCAACCAGGTATTCGGCCACTGCCGCCCAGAGCAGGCTGATGGTAGCGCCGTTTCGGTAATCCGGGTGAACACAGGTGCGGCCCAGTTCGGCGATGGTGCCCGGGAGTTTTTCCAGGTCGCTCAGATCGAACTCACCCGCCGAGTAAAAACCGCCAATCGCTTGAGTGTCGACCTGATGCAGGATCCGCGTGGTAGCTACCAGTTCGCCCGAGTCCAGGTCGGTTACGATCAGGTGGTCACACACAGTATCGAATTCGTCGACGTCGATACCTGGCGTAAGTGCGCCCAGGTCGCTGCCATACTCTTCCGAAAATACCCGGTAACGCAGCCGCTGGGCCGCCTCTACGTGTTTCGGGTGCCGGGTCATGTCGGTTTTCAGGCGACGGGCGCTGCGGCGGGCTCTTGCGGTTTGTGTGGTCATGGCATCGTCTCTTTTGTTTCCATTTCCCGACAAGCCTATGAAGCCGGTGTGACACATCGGTGACCAGGAGGTGACGTGTCTGTGACAGTGATGGATAGACCCGCGGTTAAAGAGGCCTGTGTCACGGGATGTAATGAAGCCGCACATCCATGTGTGTTTCTGAATAGCATGTATAATTGCTGTTACAGCAGGTTGCCTGTATTGTCGGGCACACAGGAATGACCTGTAACCGGAATAACAGAAACAGAGATGGATGGCGTGGAACAGACAAACGAAAGTTGGCGGATTCTGATTGTCGAGGACGACGAGCGGTTGGCGGAGTTGACCCGCGAATATCTCGAAAGCAACGGGTTGACGGTCGCCCTGGAAACTCACGGTGGTTCCGCGGTAGAGCGGATCCGCAACGAGCAGCCGGATCTGGTGGTGCTGGATCTTATGTTGCCGGGTGAAGACGGCCTGTCCATCTGCCGTCGGGTGCGTCCCTTCTATTCCGGACCGATCATCATGCTGACCGCCCGCACCGATGATCTGGATCAGGTTCTTGGTCTGGAAATGGGGGCGGACGACTACATCGGCAAGCCGGTCAGACCCCGGGTATTGCTGGCACGCATCCGCGCCATGCTGCGTCGGGTTAACGAGACCGCTCAGGGGGTGGGTGACGAGGCTGGCGGTGAAGAACCGGTGCGTCTTCAGTTCAACAATCTGGTTGTTGACCGCGCCATGCGCGAGGCCTGGCTGAACGGCGACAGTATCGATCTGACCAGTGCCGAGTTTGATCTGCTCTGGTTACTGGCCAGCAACGCGGGCCGTGTTCTCAGCCGGGAAGAAATCTTCACGGCGTTGCGCGGCATTGAGTACGATGGTCAGGATCGCTCCATTGATGTTCGCGTGTCCCGGATTCGCCCCAAGATTGGCGATGATCCCATCCATCCAAGGCGCATCAAGACCGTTCGCAGCAAAGGCTACCTGTTCGTAAAGGAAGCCTGACGATTCAGTCTCTGGAGCCGGTGTGCTATTTGCCCGGGCACCGGTATTCCCTGCCAGGGTTGGTGGTACCATGCCCCTGAAGTTCTTCCTCAAGTTCTACGCCCGCCTGGCTGGCCTGACCGCGCTGGTCATCCTGTTGTGTGTGCTGCTGTTCACAGGTATCAATACGGTACGCTCGCAGTTCTGGCACGAACGTTTTCCCGAGCCACTGATGCGCTGGCTGGCGGCCACCGAGGCACCAGTACAACAGTACCATTGGCTGACCTCGACGGTGGATCTCCGCATTGGGGCCGCTTCCCGGTTCAATCTGTCTCCGGTGGCCCTGGAACGACTTGGTTACGGCCAGGTGGTTGGTATCGAGAGTGGTATGGGGTACCGGGTTCTGGTAACCGGGCTTTCCGGAGAGGTTTTGCAACTGCATCTGACTGAGCCCTACCGGGATGTATCAGAAACCATTGGGCTGATCTTCCGGTGGCATCTTGATTCCGCCTCGGCGAAGGATCGTCTCAATGTTGCCTCGCAACTGGCCCGGTCCCTCAATGTTGATGCCCATCCCCTGGACAATGCCGGTCTGTTGCCGGGCGCTGACGTTCTGGATCAGGTCGCCGAGCGTGGTTTTGCCTTCTACACCGGCGAATCGGGCGGTTGCGGCCGGGTTATCGTTCAGCTATCCGATGGTGAGCTGTTCCGGATCGATATGCCGGCTGCATTCAATGCCTGGGCCTGGCCGGTGGTTCTGCTGCTGGTGCTGGTGCTGGGTGGAGTGTTGGCTGTTACCCTGTTTCTCGTACTCAGGGAGGTCGACAGTCAGCTCAGAATCGTTGAGTCGGTAGCGGTTCGAATTGCTCGTGGTGAAATGGGCGCCCGGGTCGGGACTGGCAACGGGGCGCTGGGGACCCGTTTAGCCTCTTCATTCAACGGAATGGCCGAACACCTGCAACGGCTGGTGCAGGTGCAGCGGGAAATGATCCATGCCGTTTCTCACGAATTGCGTACCCCGGTGGCCAGAATCCGCTTTGGTATCCAGATGATCGAGGACTGCCAGGACCAAACCGCGCTTCAGAAGCAGCTGGATGGCATTGATGGCGATATCCAGGAGCTCGACGAGTTGATTGACGAGATCCTGACTTATGCCCGGCTGGAGCAGGGTGGCCCGGTGTTTTCCCTTCAGGAAGCCTCGGTAACCGATATTGTCCGCCAGGTGGTTTCCGAGCAACAGATGGTTCGGCCCGAGTTGCGTATTGAAGCTAATATTGACGAGGCTTCGGAACGTTGGGCATTGTCGGATATCGAACCTCGCTATCTGCATAGGGCGATCCAGAATCTGGTGGGCAACGCCGGCCGCTACGCCGCTGGCAGGGTGCTGGTGAGTTGTCATCTCGATGAGGACAACTGCCGCATTGATGTTGAAGACGATGGACCCGGCCTTCCCGAGGAAGACTGGGAGAAGGTGTTTACTGCGTTTGCCCGGTTGGACGACAGTCGTACCCGAACCTCCGGCGGCTACGGTCTCGGTCTGTCTATTGTCCGCCGGATTCTCTATTGGCATGGGGGCCATGCCTTCGTCAGCAGGAGCGACACACTCGGCGGCGCAAAATTCAGCCTGGTCTGGCCCAGGAAGAAGCCGGTGGATGCTCTCATGTGAGGCGGGCCTCCTTGCCTCACCGGAGGTAACAGCAGCCTGTCGGCCGGACTCAAGGTTGCAAGCCAGGGCCCTGAATCAGACGGTGCGTTCGAAGGCGATCAGGTGATCCGTCTCGACCCGTACCGGCACATAGTCACCCGGATTGAAGTCCAGATGGCTACGGAACAGGGCTTCGAACTCAGTGTTCTCGGAACACCGGAAACGGTACAGGGTTGAAGTGCCGGCGAAGGTCTTCTCAACGACCTTCGGCCGCAGATCCGAGTCGGGGTCATGAACGATGTCATCAGGGCGGATCAGGATGTCTATCGGGGTGCCGGGCTCCCATTTGTAGGCCCGGTTACCATGGATGATTCCCAGTTCGGACTCAACAGTGTCCGGCCCCAGGGCCGTGCCGGGGATGAACCCACCCTGGCCCACGAAGCTGGCAACGAAACGATTCGCCGGTTCGTGATAAAGGTTGTAAGGTACGTCCCACTGCTGGATTTTGCCGTCCCGCAACACTGCGACCTGGTCGCACATGGCAAATGCCTCCTGCTGGTCGTGGGTGACCAGAATGGCGCTGATACCCAGAGTCTTGAGGATGCCGCGAACATCCAGGCTCAAGCGCCGGCGCAGATCCGCGTCGAGGTTGGAAAACGGTTCATCCAGCAGGATCAGAGTGGGCTCGGGTGCCAGCGCACGGGCCAGAGCAACCCGTTGCTGCTGGCCTCCGGACAGTTCGTGGGGGTAGTTGTCGGCATGTTCCTGCAGTTGCACGACATTAAGCAGTTCCATGACTTTCCGGCGCCTTTCCGGTTTGTGCAGATGACGCAGGCCGAACCCCACGTTGTCGGCGATGGTCAGGTGCGGAAACAGGGCGTAATCCTGAAACACCATGCCGATTCGCCGTTTTTCCGGGGGTAGAGTGCGTCCGGGCAGGCTTATGGTCTGGGACTGTAGACGGATTTCGCCACCGCTCAACGGAAGAAAGCCGGCGAGGGCGCGCAATATGGTGCTTTTGCCGCAGCCGCTGGGCCCGAGAAGGCAACCGATATCGCCATGGCTCAGGGCAAAACTGGCACCCTCTACCACGGAATCGCCGCCGTAGCCACAGGACAGGTTATTGACTTCAAGCAGCCAGTCTGTCGAAGATTGGGAGGTTGTGCTCATGAAGTCAGTCCAGCCGGTTCAGGATGAGAAACTCAAGCAGGGCTTTCTGTGCGTGCAGACGGTTTTCCGCCTCATCCCAGACCACGGAGGCAGGATGCTCCATCATGTCTGCCGAGATTTCCTCGCCCCGGTGAGCAGGCAGGCAATGCATGAAGAGTGCATCCTTATCGGCTGCAGAGAGCAACTCCGGATTGACCTGATAGCCACTGAATGCTTTTTGGCGGGCCTTCTGTTCCTCTTCATGGCCCATGGAGGCCCAGACATCCGTTACCAGAAGCTGGGCGTTGTGGGCCGCCTCCGCCGGATCCCGGACCAGGTTGACCCGATCTTCGTGGTCCTTGAGCAGTGATTCGGCCGGTTCGTAGCCTTCGGGGCAGGCAATGTTCAGGTTGAAATCGAATCGGGCGGCGGCGTGGATGTACGAATGGCACATGTTGTTGCCGTCGCCGACCCAGGCCACGGTGGCGCCACGAATGCTGCCACGGTGCTCGCGGTAGGTCTGCATGTCGGCCAGCAGCTGGCAGGGATGAAAATCATCGGTCAGGGCGTTGATCACCGGCACCCGGGAGGCAGCGGCGAAGCGCTCCACGGTTTGGTGGGCAAAAGTACGGATCATCACGGCATCCACCATGCTGGAGATGACGATGGCGGAGTCTTCAATAGGTTCGCCGCGGCCGAGCTGGGTATCCCTGGGCGACAGAAACATTGCGGAGCCGCCGAGCTGGGCCATGCCGGCTTCAAAAGAAACCCGGGTTCGCGTGGACGATTTCTCGAAGACCATCGCAAGAACCCGGTTTTTCAGGGAGTCCCGGACCTTGCCTTGCCGCCATTCGTTGCGCAATGCCGTGGCATGATCAACCAGGCTTTCCAGCTCGGTGGTTGTCATGTCATTCAATGTCAGAAAATGTCTTGCCGCCATGCAATGGCCCTTATCTCAACGACCCCCGCCTCTGGCGGGATTGCCTGTGAACGTTGGCTGAAAAATGGGGGCGCCAAGTCTAGCAGCCTGTCGGACTTAAGGCTAATCTGCTGTGCCGGTCAGGGTGTTTGGTGAGGGGTTCGGCATCCGTGTACAATATCGTCAAGAAAATTGCCGTGTGGCAAGACTGTTCCAACAGAGGTGAATATTCATGGATATCAATGAAACCATTAAAAGCCAGCTCGACGAGAACCCGGTCATTCTGTACATGAAGGGCAGCCCCCAGGCGCCCCAGTGTGGCTTCTCCGCTAAAATTGTGCAGGCTTTGATGGCTTGCGGAGAGCGCTTTGCCTTTGTGAATATCCTGGATAATCAGGAACTTCGTGAGGCTCTGAAGGTTTACTCCAGCTGGCCGACCTACCCTCAGCTCTATATCAACGGTGAGCTGGTTGGCGGCTGTGACATCGTGCTGGAAATGTCCGAGAGCGGTGAGTTGGCTAAACTTGTCAAAGAGGCCGCGAAGCAGGCGGAAGCCTGAAGTTGCTGCCGGCCAGGGCCTTTTGGTGAATGCCTGTATTCTCAGCGCCCCCAAGCCGCGGTGTCAGGCGGTGTCAGATGGAAGGCCAGCTTTTTAAGGCATTCGCGTCAGGCGGTCTTGCTTCGCAGGGTGCCGGCCACCGCATCCAGGGCCCGATCAATGAGTGCGCCCTGCTCAAGCAGGGTTAGCCGGCCGCGGCGCATTTCATGGGCCAGTGCAATCCGGGTTTTCTCAATCACCTTCAGCCCCATACGGTTTACAAATACAAAGCAGTCTGTTTCCTCGATGATGGCGGAAAGCTTGCACCGGAAGCGGGCACCATTGACGAGGCGGAACTCTACCCAGTTGCCGATTTCGAGGCCATCGATCTGGACAACGTATTCAAAGATAGCAGCCTCTTCCAGCTCTTGCTGGCGTTCAACAGCGGTCGGGTGAACGGTGGTGGCGATTCCCTCTTCCTCTGGTTCTTCGGGGGAATCCTGGCGCAGTTCGATCGCAGCGTTGGTCCGGAACGCCTCGGCCAGTTGATGCTTGAGCTGGCCCATCATCTCATCCAGTCTGGATGAGTTATAGGATACTTCTTCCAGTCCTGATCGCAGAGCCTTCAGAAGCCCTGGCACCACACGCACCCACTGGTCTCTTTCCTCGTCTTCCTGATGAGAGTGAAGGCACCAGATCAGGTCATCCACTACCTTGACGGTCGCGTTCCAACGATGTTCCACGTCATCCCTGAGGTACGCCAGAAACATCACACGGCTCCAGCCATTTATCAGGATGTCGTGGATGGGTTCCGGCAGTTTATAACGGGAAACTTTCTGTTTCAGAAGGCCATCGACAGTTTGTTGCGCGGTCTGGGATTTGATTCGACCCCGTTCTGATTCCCGGGTTCTCTGCTCCACCAGTGAGGCCTTGCGGTTCTCTCGTTCAAGAAATTGTTCAAATTCCTGGTTCAGGGTTTCAAACAGCGCAACGTCGCCGTCAAATTCGTTGAGAATCCTTTGCACAATGTTGTGAATCTGTTCGTAGAGTTTGTCTTTGATTTTCTCGTCGCTGCTGCTCCAGCCTATACCTGCCCTTGCCAGGGAGTTCAGGAGGCGGCGTGCCGGATGAGTGGCCTGGCTGAAGAAGCTTTTGTCACGGATAACCACTTTCAGGATTGGAATCTGCAGGCGGCTAATCAGAACCTGAACCGGAGCGGACAGGTTGTAATCGTCAAGAATGAACTCAAACAGCATGGAAACCAGGTTGATAAGGTCTTCGTCGACTTCATTCAGCGCCGGCTTTCGGCCATCGTCAGTATCCGCCTGGGCGAGGACCTGTTGTACCAGCTGTCGGAGATCAATGCTGACAGGTTCGCCATCGCTCAGGTTTTGCTGATTCTTCCTGGCTTCTGACAGGGGTGAGAGGGGCAATGAATTGAGCAGGTTCGCCAGCTCGAAGTCAGCCACCACCCGAATATTGGGGTCTGAAGAGTGGGGCGGTATGCCGGCGTTGGCGCGCTGAAGCGCCAGCATCTGCCTGATATATTCAAAGACAGCACTGCTCCTGCCTGTTTCGCCTGTCCGTTCAGTCGCCTTGGTATCCGGGGTTTTAGCCGCTCCTTTTTCATTACTTGCGGGAGGTGAACTGGAGGCATCATGCTGCTGTCCGGTTTTGCCGTGATACCTGAAATTCGGAATGATCCCGGCGTGGATCAGTATGCGGTTGGCTTCGTCCAGAAGCATGCCCAGGTTTGACACCACATAGCGGTCAAACTGCTTAAGCAGGATAAGGCGCTCCCGGATCTGGAGTTCCAGCCCCTGTATTGCCTCGGTGAAAGCGCCGCAAAGGTGTTCCGGTGCCAGGGGGTTCACTGGCGATTCATCGGTGGCTTCCGGGTAAACCTGGCTGAAGCGGGTCTGGAGTTGAATCAGTGGGCCCTGAAAGTGTGCCTTCGCCTTGGTGATCATGGCGTTCAGCGCGACCTGCTCTTCAAGATCGTCATTGCCTACCAGGGCGAGGGTGTCCGCGCTGGCCTCCTTGCTCAGGTGTTCTTCCTGGAGCAGGCCGGTATGGGGGGGATTGGCGAAATACCGGATAACGGTGTTTTGGAAATGCCGCTCCACACCCTTCCGTTTGATGCGTATTTCACGCATCGCTTCGAAGTACCGGTTCTGTTCATTGTTGCTGCGGGCATTATTGGCCAACTCGAACAGTGAATCGTCGACGGCGTCGAAGGCGCCCTGCAGCAAATCACCGAGTCCGGCGACAGCCGTGTCCCGGATGCGGGCAGCCTCCACGGGAACCGGTCTGTTAATTCCGGCGTCCCGGTGCTCGCGGAGGCAATGTATGCCGGACTGCTTGTTCATGGCAGGCTCCTGTTTACGCCTCAACCGGATACATGACCGAGTCGGTAATCCTTGAATGCTCGCTATTGGTTGAATTTATCGCATTTCGCGTTAAATTAACATGACCAAACGCTAATCTGGGAGTGAGTTCAAAAAAACAGGGGTGCCGGAAAAAGGCACCCTCATACAGGTCAACAGGCCACTGACTTGTCACGAGTTTGCGTTCAGGTCACATACACCGGGCCTATACCCAGGCTCCAGATGACGACGCTGATAGCCAGCAGTGCGACAAACATGACCAGGCCCACCGTAAGGACTGCAGATGCAAACATGAAGCCCCTGTCCTCTGGTATTTTCATCAGGATGGGGAGGCCTTCGTAAAGCAGATAGACCGCATAGGCAACGGCTACCAGGCCTGCCAGCATATTCACCCAGATATTCGGGTAGGCCGCGATCACCCCGATCAGGAAAATCGGAGTTGCTGTGTAGGCCGCCAGGGCCACGCCTCTGGGGGTTCGCTCAACCGCGTCATAAGTGGCGGCAAAGAAATCGATGAACTTACCCAGCACGAAAATCCCCGCAAGCATGGCGCCGTAGAAGAGCACGCATAACTGCAGTGCGCTGGTTGTCGACAGCTTTGTGATCTGACCGTCACCAATTTGCCAGCCCACCTGAGTTGTTCCGAAGAAGCCGGCGATTGCGGGAATTAGCGCCAGCAACAGGATATGGCCGGTGTACAGCCTGGTGACGGACTCGGATTCATTACGAATCGCCTCCCATTCCTGGTCAGGATGGGCAAGCAGGCCAAATGTGTGTGTCAGACTCATGGACGGATTCCTTGTGATTGTTTTTGCACCGAACGCTCTTCAAGTGTCAACGGGGTGTCAACGGAGGTCAAGGTGATGGTTAAATTTTGATCTTTCAAGAACGGGAGGTGCTATAACGGAAGGATCTATGGGGCACAGGGGAAAAAGGCTTCAGGGTTTCTATTGTTTTAGTGTTTTAGAGAAAGTGAGCGTTTTTTGCGCTTTTTCGGGTGCACAATGGCTGCTTTAACGACATTGTCCTTGATTTGCAGCACTTCTACCCGATGACCGTCCACTTTCAGGCAGACGTTGGTGTCGGGGATATTCTCCAGGGTTTCAGTAATCAGGCCATTTAGGGTTTTGGGGCCGTCGGTGGGGAGCTTCCAGCCGAGCGTCTTGTTGATCGTGCGCACCGAGGACGTGCCGTCAATAATAAAGGTGCCGTTATCCTGGGGAATAATGTCGGGGCTGGTGGCGGCGTAATCCGTTGTAAAGTCGCCGACGATTTCTTCAAGTATATCTTCGAGAGTCGCCAGGCCAAGAACGTCGCCATATTCGTCTACGACCACGCCAAACCTTCGGCGACCCTTCTGGAAATTGATCAGCTGGGTGTTTAAAGGCGTGCTTTCCGGAATGAAATAGGGTTCCTGGCACAGTTGTATGATCATCGCCTTGTTGATCTCCGCCTGCTGAAGCAGCTTCGAAGCGCTGCGCAGATGCAGTATGCCCTGAATGTTATTGATGTCACCCTTAAAAACCGGAAGCCGGGTGTGCTGGCTGCTTCGCAGTTGGCGCAGAATTGTGTCGGTGTCGTCCTCCAGGTCGATACCTACCACCTCGTTGCGGGGTACCATTATGTCGTTTACCGTGACTTTTTCCAGATCCAGAATGCTGACCAGCATGTCTTTGTGTTTGGCCGGAATCAGCGCCCCGGCCTCGTTCACCAGTGTCCTGAGTTCTTCCCGGCTGAGATGGTCGTTGGCATCATCCGCGGAGGAAACGCCCAGCAGTTTCAGTATGCCGCCGGCGAAAAGGTTTACCGCCCAGACAATCGGATAGAGGATCTTCAGCAGAGGGCCGAGTATGTAGCTGGCGGGAAATGCGATTTTCTCGGGAAACAGCGCCGCCAGGGTTTTTGGAGTGACTTCGGCAAAGACCAGAATGACGATGGTCAAGCCCACCGTTGCAATTGCAATTCCCGGATCGCCCCAAATCTTGACGGCAATCACTGTTGCAATAGCCGAGGCCAGAATATTCACAAAATTGTTGCCGATCAGGATTACGCCGATCAGTTGGTCGGTTCGCTGGAGCAGCCCCTGGGCGCGCTGAGCACCTTTATGGCCGGTTTTGGCCATGTGTTTGAGGCGATACCGGTTGAGAGACATCATTCCGGTTTCGGAGCTAGAGAAAAAACCGGATAGCAGGATCAATCCGACCAGGAGAACAAACAGCGCTGTAAGCGATGTGTCGGGCTCGTTCAAAAGAAGGTGTCCTTATAGCACTGACAAGTAGCGAAAATAGGGTTTAGGCGAGCCTTGTGTCAAGCTTGTGGCAAGAGTGTGCCGGGAGTGGCTGGTTTCAGCCGCCGCGCTGGAAG
>JAXHUV010000399.1:0-1478 GCA_034189445.1 Pseudomonadota bacterium | reverse complement strand
GCGTCGTGGGGCTGAGCGATTCCGTGTTGTTCGACAGGGAAGACCCGAATGCGCCGGTGAATCGCCGCATCTCCATTATCGTCCTGAACAAGAAAACCGTCGATAACATCCGGAGCAGTGCCGGCCAGTCGGATGAGCCATTGATTGATCTGACCAAGCCGACTGAAGAGGAGCAGAAAGCCGCACGGGAACGCCTGGAAAGCGGTGAATGGCTGAAGAAAAAAGCAGAGCCGGCGCCGGGCGAGCTGAACTGGTAAAGCAGGGACGTCCGTCAGTCCACCCTCAATCCGCGGGCCTGCTGCTCCGACATATCCTGAAGAATGCGGTGGAAGCTTTTCAGCCGCTGCGGACTGATCCTGCCCTCGTCAGCGGCCCTGTCGATGGCACAGCCGGGGTCGCCCCGATGGCGGCAGTTGCGAAACTTACAGGTGCCGATCACCTCCCGGATTTCCCGGAAACCGTACTCGATTTCCCGCGCTGTCATATGCCACAGCCCGAACTCACGGATACCCGGCGAGTCAATCAACTCGCCCCCCAGGGGCAGGTGAAACAGTTTGGCCGTGGTTGTGGTATGAATCCCCTTGCCAGTGCTCTCTGACACAGCCCCAACGCGAATAGCCTCATCAGGCATCAGGGTCTGGATAATAGACGACTTGCCCACCCCTGATTGCCCGACGAACACGCTGGTCTGATCCTTCACCAACGCCTCAACTTCCGGCGAGGGCTTGTCGCCGGATTCGGCCGCAGACGTGCGCACCACCTCGTAGCCCAGGGCCTCGTAGCGCCCCAGAAGTGCATCGATGCTTTCCCGGTTGCGGTCGGTAATCAGATCCGTCTTGTTCAACAGAATCACCGCCGGAATGTCGGTGATCTCGGATGCCACCAGATACCGGTCAATCAGGTTGTCGTGGGGTTCCGGTTCCGGTGCGATCACCAGAATGATGTGATCAATATTGGCGGCGACCGGCTTCAGGGCACCAAAATTGTCCGGCCGCTGCAGCAGGTTGCGACGTTCACTCCGGGCAACAATAACGCCGGTTTCGTTCTTTCCCGGTCGCCAGACAACCTTGTCACCGGTCACCAGGCTATCAATGTTGGCCCGAACAAAGCACCGCACCACGTCACCGGCCTGTTCACCCTCCAGGGCTTCGACATCCAGCTGTTGCCCATAGTGAGCAATGACCAACCCTTCCTGCTCCGGACCAAGCTCTCCGGCATCAGCCTGCTCCTGAACCTTCTTCTCCTTGCGCGCCACCCGGGCCGCCCGCTCTTCCTGGACTTTCCTGATGCGGAATTGCTGCTGTTTGTTCAGTCGCCGTTTTGCCATGGGTAAAGCTGATGCCAGATTTGGTGTGCGTGAGGTGTTACATCATACGTTAATCGTCCACAATACAAAGACAAATCAGACCGGTGCAATCTCGATAACATTGGCCGGCAATTACGCTCATTTGGTATATCTCTCAAGTTGCATGCGGGCG
>JAXHUV010000398.1:0-1478 GCA_034189445.1 Pseudomonadota bacterium | reverse complement strand
GGTATTAAAAGTTATTGAGTGTCGGCTGCTTTTTTCTTTTGCCAGGTCGCTTCCCACGCCAGCGCCGTGCCGACAATGGTATCCAGGTCATCATAATCCGGCTGCCAGCCCAGGGTCTGGCGAATGAGAGAGTTGTCCGCCATCAGCGCCGCCGGATCGCCGGGGCGGCGCCCGGTTTCGGTGACCGAAAACTCAACACCGGATAACGCCTTGACCACATCAATCACTTCCCGAACCGTAAAGCCGCGACCATAACCGCAGTTCATGACCTTCGAATGACCACCGCCTGCCATGTAGTCCAGGGCCATCACATGGGCCTTGGCCAGGTCTTCCACATGGATGTAGTCGCGAATACAGGTGCCATCCCGGGTGTCGTAATCGGTGCCGAAGACACTCATACCCTCACGCTGACCGGTCGCGCACTCGCAGGCCACCTTGATCAGGTGCGTGGCTTCGGGTGTGGCCTGGCCAAGCAGCCCTTCCGGGTTGGCGCCCGCGACATTGAAGTAACGGAGAATCACGTAGTTCAGGCTGGAGGCGGCCGACAGATCCATGATCATCCGCTCGCTCATCATCTTGGAAGCGCCATACGGGTTGATCGGAGCCAGCGGCAGATCCTCGGTGAGCACCGTTTGCTCAGGCATGCCGTAGACGGCCGCAGTGGACGAAAACACCATGTAAGGCACATCGTGCTTTTCGACCGCTTTCAGCAGATTCAGCGTATTGCGGGTATTGTTGCTGTAGTACTTCAAGGGGTTGGCGACGGATTCCGGCACCACGATGTTGGCCGCGAAATGCAGAACCGCTTCAAATCGGTGACGGGAGAACAGATCCTCGATTGCCGCCTCATCGGACAAATCCCCCACCACCAGTTCGCCGGCGGTCACCGCCCAGCGGTAGCCCGTGGAGAGGTTATCGAATACCACGATATTGTGACCGGCCCGGCCCAGCTGGCGAACCACATGACTGCCAATATACCCGGCTCCGCCGGTAACGAGGACTTTCATAGGCGAGAACTTACTCCTTCCCTGAAGGTTGTTTGCGAAGACGCCGGATCTCTGCCCGCCGCCGACTGAAAAATTCACTGATCACCTGGCTGCACTGATCAGAAAGAATACCGCCCAAGGCAGTCACATCCCAGTTCATGTGAGGCTCTTCAAGCGTTCTGCGTGCAGATTCTACCGCACCTGCCTTGGGCTCGGCAGCACCGTAGACCAGACGACTGATACGACCATGAACGATGGCGCCCACACACATGGTACAGGGCTCCAGCGTAACGTAAAGAGTGGCTCCGGGCAGCCGGTAATTGCCAACCCGGGCGGCGGCATCGCGCAGGGCCCGGATCTCGGCGTGGGCGGTAGGATCGCAACCGGAGATGGGGGCGTTGAAGCCGGCCCCGATTTCTTTGCCGTCGAGAACCACAACAGCACCCACAGGTACCTCTCCTGCCTCCGCAGCCTGTGCAGCCAGTTGCAGGG
>JAXHUV010000397.1:0-1478 GCA_034189445.1 Pseudomonadota bacterium | reverse complement strand
TTATTTTGAGGTGGTGATGCGTGTTTCTATTTTGGTAAAGGGATACTGGTTTCATCATGACTGTGTGTGTGTGTGTGTGTTTGCGTGTGTGCGCGGGTATGTGTGTGTGTGTGTGTGTGTATGTGTGTGCGCGCTCATGTGTGTGAGTGTGTGTGTGTGTGTGTGTGTGTGTGTGTGTGTGTGTGTGTTTACGAAATGCTTGTTGTTGTTTTTACAGAAAAGCTTCGCGGAGCAGGGTGTATGTGTTGGTACTTGTTGAATTCAGAATCAAAATAGTGACCAATCGTTGAGATGAAGCGAGTTTTGGGTTTGTCTTAAATAGAGGGGTTGGATACGCTTTTGGGAGAGCAGTCAACTTTGTCAAAAGTAACGTTTACAACCATGATGGCCGTGAGTTTGGAGTTTGGACGTCTTGTTGATGTTGTTTACACCTTGATTGCAGACTGTGTTTTAAAGCATTGTTCAGGATGCGAAATCGATGACCCCAGTCAAAAGCATCATTCATGTTTGATGATGGAGAAGGAAGAACGCGTTGAAAGCTACTTTGAAGAAGCATGGGAAAAAACGAGCCATGAAGAAGTTTTGGGCACAGTGAAAAGATTGTTGTATGTGGCGTTGATCACGAAGAGTCGTCGTCTGGATGCTGAGTAACGTTCCTACTGATGATTGGTAGAAAGTTTTTATCCAATGACTGTGTGTTCTAAGAAAAGAAGGGAAGCTGATGACATCGCTGGTATAAGAGCATGTGTTTTTGATGCGCACACCATCTTTTTCTGCATATCAACCTGAAGCGTGAACGCTATTGTTATTCATGGCTTTTTACCCAGTATCTGCATGTGGTCATCGCTTGCATCCGTTGGGAAAGGATGTTTATGTCTGCGTCTCAGAGTGGAATGGAGAACCAAAGATACACGTGCGAGCGTATGTCAAACCGTACAAAGAACCTGTTTGTGAAGCTGAAAATGCTGCTAAAACTACGGCAAACGAGACAGGTGCGCAAGACGGGAATCGTGAGGAGACAACCCAGTCTCTGTATGCGACAAAGAGAGGAATCTGCCTGAGCGAGGATGGGTTGGAAAAACTGATCGGGGCATACAGTGCTATCATGGCCGATGTTATGGCTGTCAAGTCCAATCTCAAAGTGTTTGACACTGAACTAGCTGTAAACCGGAAACGTCCCCAGAACTACAGCCCGAGTGTGGAACGAGCTTCAAAAAGCAATGAACAGACCCCTGCAGAGAAACGGAGAATCTTGACTGATCGCCATGAGGCTAGTGATAATATGAACTCGTTTGTGCTGTGAGCGTGACGATGTTGATGTGTTTGCTATGTCATTTTGCACTATGAAGTGTGTATGTTTTGAAGTTTGAAACATGTACAATAAATGGGTAACACTTATTTGCTTTGTTTGTTTTGTTGTTGTTGTGATGTGTGTGTGTGTGTGTGTGTGTGTGTGTGTGTGTGTGTGTGTGTGTGTG
>JAXHUV010000396.1:0-1482 GCA_034189445.1 Pseudomonadota bacterium | reverse complement strand
CAGGAGAAAGCGTTGCCAACGCGGTAGGCCTGGCATCCAATGGGGTCAGCTCACTGGATCCTCCTCAACAGGATTCTCTTGTTGTTGACGCTAACATTGGATGTGGATTCGCCACAGAGCAAGAAGGAGGAGATGGATCCCCCGACATCTGCCCCGAAGACAAGTTCATTTATCTGGCAGCTATGCTCGATACCATCGTAGCGGGACAGCCGGATGAGCAGGGCCGGGTACCGGTGGAAATTCTGCCCTCTGTGTTAGCCACCACATCCAGCGATGTGTGGGTCAAAATAGATACTCAACTGCTGGATGCGTTTGCAACACTTAAAATCGCAGACACTGGCATTGAGCCCGAAGAACGTATCCCGACCGGCCCGCTCATGATGCGCATGAGGTACCCAAGGGATGCCAGTGGCAATGTCGAACCGCTGAATGGCTTTCTCTATACCAATGATCAGGGTCAGTTTACCTTCGAGCTTAATCTGGACGTATACCTGGATGCCCCTTACCTCAATCCAAGCATTGGCCCGGCCTATCTTGACCATAACCTATACAGCTATCCTCTTGATTCCTTGACGGTAAGAGGGCCGGTGATATTTCTCCCGGATGGCCGCATAGAGGTCCAACTTCTCAATGTCGAGGCAGTCCCGATTGACGTTGAAGTGCGAGGAGATATTACGCTCACATCGGACAACGTCGATGGCCTCTGCAGCTTGGTTCCTGACCTTTGTAACCCGATCATCGATCTTCTGGGACTGAACGCAGACACCGTTATCCATCTTGAAATCCCGCAAGAGATGCTTTCTCTCACCTATCTCTCACCAACGACACAGCAATAACCCCCAAAAAGCCCTGGCTTACCAGCCAGGGCTTTTTGTGTCAGGCCCGGAAGATTGAAGGAAATACGGAAGGACAAGGACGTGCCGTTCCGGCCAGATGGGATTTAACGTGACAGGGTGCCACTCCGATGCCCTGCTTCCGGTGACCCGCTTCCGATGACCTACTCCCCCTCCTCAGAGGCCTGAAAATTCAGCTGCTCCAACAGATCGTTCAGGCTCTGGTAATACATGTCGTAGAAGTTTTCCAGGTCGGCCAGTTTGGCGCGAGTATGGTCATTCCCGATCGTCGTTTTGGCTTCTGAGACGACTGATTTTGCGGCCTCATATCTTTTTATCTGACCCTCCAGGAAAGCGGCGTAAGGGTTGGGCCGGATGGAAAAGAAATCCTGCCGTTCACCTGGCATTGACCGACGTTCGACAATGCCGAGCCTTTCGAGAAAGCAGGTGTTGGTACTGACGCTGGCCTTACTGACACGCAACAGACCCACCAACTCTGATGAACTGACCGGATCATCAGACACGATCAGTACCGCCCAGATTTGTCCGGCTATCCGGGATAACCCGTCGGCCTGGGCCAGTTGCCCCATGCGTTCAATAAAACGCGCGTCTGATTCAGTGAGTGTTTTCATAGTCAAAGGAGTATAGC
>JAXHUV010000395.1:0-1486 GCA_034189445.1 Pseudomonadota bacterium | reverse complement strand
CTGATAACTGATAACTGATAACTAGGAGAGCACCATGACCGACAGGAAAGCCACGCTCTCGGTGGGGGACAAGTCCATTGAGCTACCGATTTATTCCGGCACCGTCGGCCCTGACGTTATCGACGTACGAGGCCTGATCCAGGAAGGCGTTTTTACATACGACCCGGGATTCGTATCCACGGCAGCTTGTGAATCGGCCATCACCTACATCGACGGTGCAAACGGCGTTCTTCTGCACCGCGGCTACCCGATTGAACAGCTGGCCGAATATTCCGACTACCTGGAAGTCTGCTACCTCCTTCTCAATGGCGAGCTCCCCAACGCCGAAGAAAACAAGCTCTTCCACGACACCATCAAAAACCACACCATGCTGCACGACCAGATGCGGAACTTCTTCCAGGGTTTCCGTCGTGACGCACACCCGATGGCCATCATGTGTGGCGTTGTGGGCGCTCTATCCGCGTTCTATCACGGTGAAATGGACGTCGCCAGCCAGGAGCAGCGAGAAATCACAGCGCATCGTCTGATCGCAAAAATGCCGACTATTGCGGCCTGGTGCTATAAATACGCCATTGGCCAGCCTTTCATTTATCCGCGCAATGACCTCTCGTACTCCGAGAACTTCCTGCAGATGATGTTTGGTGTTCCCTGCGAGGAGTACAAACCGAACCCGATTCTGGCCAAGGCCATGGATAAGATCTTTATCCTGCACGCGGATCATGAGCAG
Source organism: Pseudomonadota bacterium (assembly GCA_034189445.1). Lineage (GTDB taxonomy): Bacteria > Pseudomonadota > Gammaproteobacteria > Pseudomonadales > Oleiphilaceae > Marinobacter. The sequence goes on along the minus strand of JAXHUV010000395.1, from coordinate 759 downwards.
AATGCATCAACGTCCACTGTGCGTCTGGCCGGCTCCACCGGCGCCAACCCCTACGCCTGTATTGCCTCAGGCATTGCCGCTCTGTGGGGCCCTGCACACGGCGGGGCCAACGAGGCGGTGCTTGATATGCTGGTCGAGATCGGCGACGAATCCAATATCGAGAAATTCATCGCCAAGGCCAAGGATAAGGATGATCCATTCCGCCTGATGGGCTTCGGCCACCGGGTTTACAAGAACTTCGATCCGCGCGCCAAGGTGATGCGCGAAACGGCACACGAAGTTCTGAAGGAACTGGGGCTGGAGAACGATCCCCTGCTCAGGATCGCCCAGCGCCTGGAAAAGATCGCCCTGGAAGACGAGTATTTCGTGGAGCGCAAGCTGTACCCGAACGTCGACTTCTACTCCGGCATCATCCTGAAGGCAATCGGTATCCCGACCTCCATGTTCACCGTGATCTTCGCTTTGGCCCGCACCATCGGCTGGTTCTCCCACTGGAACGAAATGGTCAGCGGCAACTACCGCATTGGCCGTCCGCGCCAGCTGTACACCGGCTCCGAAAAGCGCGATTATCCGAAGAAGTAAATCTTGCAGAGACTTGCCAGCCGGAACGAGAGAGGCCGCTGAATTCAGCGGCCTCTTTTTCGTCCACGGATTCAAAAACTACAACCCGAACGGATAGGTATCCGGCACCCCCGGCAATACGCCGGTGGCAAACGGCGTGATCGCCCGGGTCTCATCCAGCCAGACATACTCATCGAA
>JAXHUV010000394.1:0-1500 GCA_034189445.1 Pseudomonadota bacterium | reverse complement strand
AGGGGAGTCAGGGCCAGCCCAAGTTCCTGATGGATCCTGGGCTGGCTCTATTGCCACCAAGAGGCTGTTCAAGTTTTGAAGCAAGTAGCTGTTGAGCAAGTTGCGCAAAGGGCTACAATTTTCCTGGGGCGAGTGTCAGGCTGACCGGTCGGCTTCGTTCAGAAAGTCATTGACTAACCGGGCGAACCGGTTTGCATGTTCAATCTGGGTCCAGTGACCACAACGCCCAAATACATGCAGTTGCGCCCGGTTGATCAGGTCAGTCAGGCGATAGGAAACATCAAGGGGAATGATTTCGTCTTCCCGACCGTGCAAAATCAGCGTTTCGTGGGACAACGCCCGGATGTCTTCTTCATTACTCGCCAGGCTCTCGATCCAGCGTTGGCGCGGGGCCGGGAACATGGCAGCAAAGGATTCCTGGAACCCCGGGCGAATGCTGGCCTGGTAACGCATTTCCGCCAGCTCCTCGGTCAGAAGACTCTTGTCGTAGGCGAACACATCCATCAGTTGTCGCATGTTTTCAAGGGAAGGCTCGTAGCCCCAGCCCTTATCCAGCCCTTCAGTGATCGGAAAACTGACACCCACTGAACCCATCAATACAAGGCGGCGAATCCGCTTTGGATGATCGATCGCCATCGCCAGTGCCAGCCCGCCCCCGAACGAGTTCCCAACCAGGTCCACCTGGTCAAGACCCAGCTCATCCAGAACACCGATGGCGTGATTCATCCAGCGTTCACGGGTATAGACCTGATCTTCCGGACGCTCGCTGTAACCGAAACCGAGCATGTCCGGAGCGATTACGCGTCGGTTTTTTGCCAGTTCCGGAATGACCAGGCGCCAGTTGGCCCACGCAGTGACGCCGGGGCCAGAGCCGTGGATCATCATGACAGGGAAGCCTTCACCATGGTCATGCAGGTTGGTGCGGTAGCCGGCGGCGGTGATCTCACGCCCGATTTCAGGGCTATTTTCAGGTGCAGTCATGATCGCCTCACAAGTTCTCGCGGATGTTCAGATGTTTTTCATTTCGGTGTAGAGCTGTTATTTGGCAGCCATCTGCAGGGCAACGGCGCGCCCGATACCCTGAGCCGCACCCGTCACAATAGCGACGCGGTTTTCAAAACGTTCAACCCTCATTTGGTTTTCCTCACTTGTCTCTCTTAACTTTGGTTTCACCTTGGCTTTACTTGCTGGTCGTGAACTTCTCATAGTGGAGGCTGGCTGGCTGAACACGCTTTTCCTGCATAAAGCGGCTGACCGCTTCGACCATCGGTGGGGGACCACACAAATAGATGTCGACATCGCCATTATTCAGCTGGTCAGGGTCAATATGATCGGTAACATAACCCTTCTGAGGCCAGTTGCTCTCGTTTGAGACCACACAGGCACCAAAGGTGAAGTTGTCGATGGCTTCGGCGTACGCGTTAAGCTTGTCCATCTCGACAAGATCAACATCGTTGGTCACGCCGTAGATCAGGTGGATTGGATAGTCGCTGCCGTCCT
>JAXHUV010000393.1:0-1502 GCA_034189445.1 Pseudomonadota bacterium | reverse complement strand
ACGCATTACGTGATTTCCGGGCCGGCGTCGAAGGTAATATCTCGGAGCTGAAAAGAGCCTTCGGAGCCACGAAAGCAAAGTGGAAAGGTCACGACGGCTTCAAGGCGTTTGTCTGGGCCGCGGCTCTGAGCTACAACCTGGTGCGTTTGGCGCGGCTCGATCCCGGTTAGCTGACAGGTCCGGACTGAAAAGCGGTAAAAAGGACGCGTGGAAAAGCCATGCGACGCCCGCCCGTGGTCGGAATTTGGGTTGATTGCTCAGATAATGGTCAAACTGACCAGTAGTTGGCCGCCTTCATTTTTTTGAAGGCACTCAGCTCAGTGCCCATTTTCGAGGAAAAGCTGAATTGGCTGAAAAATGGGTGTTTCTGGATGGGCAGTAGCTAACGACCTGTTAATTCCCTTCTGGTGCAAACATTGTCGACATTGCAGAAGGCTCATCCCACGTTGGTGGGAAATTAGCCGCTCGTAAGCGTCTGCTGGATGGATACCAGCTTGACATCAAAGAGGGACACCTTGATATTCTTGTGGGCCGCTGAATTCCCTGTAGGTAATTCCAGGAATCACTATGGAGGCGGCAACTCCACAGCAGGGCACAACAATGATGTGGGGTTTGCCTCCCTTTGTCAGGGCACCGGCCGCCAAGCTATAACATTAACATTACAGCATGTGTATAAACGGCACGTGTATTAAGAGGAAGTTGGGATGCAAAATAACTACATGAGGTTCGAGAACAAGGTCATCATCATTACTGGTGCCGGTAGCGGGATTGGTGCTGCGGCAGCACGTCGCTTTTCATCTGAAGGTGCCATCGTCGTGTTGGCCGACTGGGCCAAGAAGGCCGCCGATGAAGTGGCTTCTTCCCTGCCGGAGGAGCGGACCCTGGTCATTGGTGTTGATGTCTCTGACGTGGCATCGGTCAAGGCGATGTTCAACCAAATTGTGGAACAGTTCGGTAGAATCGACGTGCTCATCAACAATGCTGGCGTGCATGCGACCGGCAGCGTCCTCGACTCCAGCCTGGAAGACTGGGAACGGATCTCCGCCATTGATATAAATGGTGTTGTGTACTGTTCAAAATTCGCTCTTCCGCACCTGCTGAAGAGCAAAGGCTGTATCGTAAACACAGCTTCTGTATCGGGCCTCGGTGGCGACTGGGGAGCTGCATATTACTGCGCCGCGAAAGGTGCCGTATCCAATTTGACACGTGCCATGGCACTCGACCATGGCGGAGACGGCGTGCGAGTCAATGCCGTGTGCCCGAGCCTGGTAAAGACCAACATGACCGCCGACTTCCCCGAAGAGGTCAACCAGAAATTCAATGAACGTATCGCGCTAGGTCGGGCTGCAGAGCCAGAAGAAGTCGCTGCGGTCATGGCATTCCTTGCCAGCGAAGATGCCAGTTTTGTCAATGGTGTCAATATTCCCGTAGACGGTGGAGCAACCGCCTCGGACGGTCAGCCTAAGATCACCTGATTGTCGGAGGTTCTGGACAGGCACCCG
>JAXHUV010000392.1:0-1508 GCA_034189445.1 Pseudomonadota bacterium | reverse complement strand
GCCGGAAGAAACCCGAAAGCTTCCGCTTCCGGGCTCCATTCACCACTGAAAAGGATACTTACCGCAGAATGTTCCCCAAGCACCGGCAGCGACTTCCCTGCCAGGGTCAGGAACAAGGCTAGGAAAAGTGCGATCGCAGCCCAGGTGACAATCTGTATGACCGCTTTGCCACAGCTATCGACGAAGACCCGTCGAGTCAGTGTTGTCATCACTTACCTCGATAAAAACGCGATGATACGGGGTTACCGCTCAGAAGGCTTGACCGCGTTTTCAACGTAACGGCGCTGAGCCTGCAAAGCGTCTTCCGAGAGCTGGACATAACCGTTCTCCGCCACATACTTCTGGCCTTCGGTCAGAGTCCAGGTAATGAAGTTCTTGACCTCTCCTGTGAACGGCCCTTTGCCAGCCAGGTAGATTTGCCGGGCAGGCGGTGACGGGTATTGGCCGCCGGCTACGGCATCAAGGAAATTCTGTCTGTTCTGGTAAAAAGACTCGTCAGGATCAACAACATTGTTGTTATTCAGATCGAGCGGGATCGGGCGGATGTCTCCGGCATAACCACCGGTTTCGATGTTGTAGGCAAAATTCAGGTTGTTGAATCCGATGGCGTTGACTTCGTCACCCACCGCCGCGGCCAGAGGCTGATCACCATTGAAGTTGGCATCCGCAATGTTCTGGAATTCCGCCTGGGATGCCTTGCTGAAGAGTTTGTACCAGGTTTTTGCCGCGCCGGAGGCATCGGAGCGGCCGTAAACAACAATCTTGTCGTTTTCGAGATCTTTTCCGACCACTTCGCCCCAGTGGGTGACTTTCTTGGTGAAGATGGCGTTAAAGTCTTCTCGCGACAGTCCCTGTGCCTGAATGTCATCGAACACCGGGTTGTCCTTGTGGATCGTTCCGATCACCGAGTCCTTGATAATAGCGATCGGGAAAAGGCCCTGTGCGATTTCTTCCTGAGCCGGATCCCGGCCCATCATACCGATATCCACCTGGCCATTGAGCACATCGGAAACACCCTTGCCGGTTCCGCCGCCAGCAACCTTGATTTCAACATCACCATTCACATCCGCGTACTTGTCTGCCCAGATCACCATTAGCGGGTAAGGGGCCCAGCCGCCGGAGACGCGGATAGTGGTTTCTGCCTGGACCGGGGAGGTTGTCAGGGCAGCGGCGATACCCGCTACTGCCCCGATACGGGTAAGCTGTTTCATGATCAGACTCCCTGAATAAAAAGGCCGGCCCTTCTGTTCGTTCGGGCCGACAAGATAAATGCTGGTGACAAGGCTGCCTGACCTGACTTTACGTTTGAAACAATAAAAACTGGACTGCTTATCAGTATGAGTAATAAAGCTGGGCGGAACCTACTGGAATTCGGGATAGCAGAGCATCCAGAGCGTTGTCCATGAAAAGGGGGCTGAGTCGTGACCATCCGAGAAAACCAGTCGCAAGGCGCTGACACCCAGCGGCGTCGCCGTAGTGATCGTCGGTGCAGAAGTGCCCGGCAGAGG
>JAXHUV010000391.1:0-1510 GCA_034189445.1 Pseudomonadota bacterium | reverse complement strand
AGCACGCCTTCCCCCGAAGACGGAGTCACGCTGCCCACGTGGCGGAGGAAAAAATGGTGTGGCACGCAAAACCCTCACCACAAGGTGACCCTGAGAGAAAAAGCTCAGGAAAAGAAGAAGAGAAAAGAATAAAGAGTGAGAAAGATTTACTTCCCTTTGTCACCGCACCCGCCGATGCACCCACAGGCGGTGATCGTAATGGTGGCAGCGCTGGTTCACGCTTCCTTACATACTAGATATCCTTGATTTAGGTATGACTGATTTCTTCCGCGGACAGTCACCTCCCTTTGTTGACAGGGCCACTGTGGCGAAGGCGGGCGGTGTTGGTGGCACTGGTTCGCACATCCTTACTTGCTAGATACCCTTGATTTAGCTATGACTGAATTGTTTTCTGATGCGGCGGTGGTGGTCTGGTGCACATCTTTATAGTCACAGGAGTGTGCAATCACATCTTCTTCCTGCTCCATCCCGTGTTGGTGCACACACAAACAGACACACATACATTCTCTTTTGTTATATGTACTAGCGAGAGAGACTCAGCTTCACCCTGGATTGTCCCCCTCTGCGAAAGCGTTACCTCTCTTTGTCGTCACCATGGCCCCTGTGGTGCGTGGCCGATACAGGCAGTAGTGGTGGTGGTGGCGGCGGTGGTTCACACTTCCTTACTTGCTAGATATCCCTGATTTTGGTATGGCTAATCCGTTCGCATTACCTTACTTGCTAGATATCCTTGATTAAGCCTAAAGTATGACTGATTTGTTACAATTACAGAATTACCTCCCTTTCCTGCCTCTGCTGCGCCCGCTGCTGAGCAGTGGTGGTGGTGACGGCGGTGGTTCACACTACCTTACTTGCTAGATGCCCTTGATTTAGCTATAACTGAGTTGGTGCTTGGACATTTACCTCCCTTTGTCACCGCCGCCACCCCCACGGGATTATCCCCCTCTGAGAAAGAGTCATCTTTCTTTGTCACCGCCCCTGCTGATGCCTGGTGGATGCAGGTGGTGATGATTTTGGTGGCGGCAGTGGTTCTCACTGGCTTACTTGCTAGGTATACTCTATTTAGGTATGACTGAGTTGTTGTGTGGACAGTGTTGCCTCCCTTTGTCACTGCTGCCACCCCAGGTGATGGTGGTGTTGGTGGTGGTAGCGTCGGCGCTGGTTCGCACTTCCTTACTTGCTAGATACCCTTGGTTTAACTGTGACTGAATTTTTTTTTCTGACGCTCCTGTGACTGTTAAGATGTACATATGACCACCACCGGTAGTGGTCAGGTGCACATCTTCACTGTCACAGGAGTGTGCATGCACAACATCTTCTTCCTGCCCCCTCCCGTCTCTGAGGTACAGCGATCACACACAGACACACAGACATTCTCTTTTATTATATATACTAGCGTGAGAGACCCGGGATAATCCCCCTTTAACAAATAGTTACCTCCCTTTGTCACCGCTGTGGTGGCCGGTGGTGATTGTGCTGGTGACGGCGGAGGTTCACACTTCCATACTTG
>JAXHUV010000390.1:0-1513 GCA_034189445.1 Pseudomonadota bacterium | reverse complement strand
GGATTAAAATCGTTTTCTGACCCATAAGCGGATAGCTCCCAAGGTTTGCTCAACAAATCCAACTGCTGTTGTCGATTCAATCCCTTAGCGTGAAGGAATTCAAATCCATGTCGAGAACTCGAATCTGAACGTGGCCGGGACGCATTACACCTTTTTTCATGACAGTTACCTCTACGGTTTTGTTGTTTGTTTTACAAGTGCTGCCTCAGGCAAAGACATACGCTCGATGGCCTGATCCGTAAGCCGCTGCCGAGAGTTTTTCTGAACTACTTTCTTACTTAAAGTGAGTTCTTAAAGTGAATTTAAGGCGAAGGCGCACGACCTGACCACCGGTCAAAATTTGCACCTGACTTCCGCCTGGAATAAATAAAGGGTTACCCCTGGTAACCGCCACCCACCGGCAGTACCGTACCCGTGATATAGGAGGCCTCGTCGGAAGCCAGGAAAAGTATGGCATTGGCCTGCTCTTCCGGTAGGCTGAAGCGCTTGATGAAACTCAAGTCGGTTGATTCATCAACGATGGCCTGATACCACTCCGTTTCCTGTGAATTCATGGTGCTACTGTTGCGCGGAATCCGCCGCTCGCCAACATTGGTGCCACCCGGCGCTACGGCATTGACACGGATGCCGTGTTTGCCATTTTCAAACGCCAGGCTCGCGGTTATGGCATTCACGCCACCTTTGGCCGCGGCATAGGGCACACGGTTGGTACTTCGGGTGGCGAGGGAAGACACATTGACAATCACGCCATTTTGCTGTTTTTGCATCTGCGCCAGAACTGCATGGGAACACCAGAGGGTTGGAAACAGGGAGCGACGAATCTCGGCTTCGATCTGATCTTCCGTGTAGACTTCATAGGGCTGGGCCCATATCGTACCGCCGACGTTATTGACCAGAATGTCGATACGGCCGAAATGACTTACCGCCGCGTCGGCCGCCTGGCGGGCACCCGCATACTGTTCCAGGTCCGCGATGCTGGTCTGGACGTCCGCCGCACCGGCGGCGAGGGCTTCCTCGGCCACCTCCTTGACAATCTCGGACCGATCCACCAACAGCAGGCTGGCTTTTTCAGCAGCCATCTGCAGGGCAACGGCGCGCCCGATACCCTGGGCCGCACCCGTCACAACAGCGACGCGGTTTTCAAAACGTTCAACTCTCATTTGGCTTTCCTCACTTGTCTCTCTTCACTGGCTTCACTTGCTGGTCGTGAATTTCTCATAGTGGAGGCTGGCTGGCTGAACTCGCCTTTCCTGCATAAAGCGGCTGACCGCTTCGACCATCGGTGGGGGACCACACAAATAGATGTCGACATCGCCATTATTCAGCTGGTCAGGGTCAATATGATCGGTCACATAACCCTTCTGAGGCCAGTTGCTCTCGTCTGAGACCACGCAGGCACCAAAGGTGAAGTTGTCGATGGCTTCGGCGTACGCGTTAAGCTTGTCCATCTCGACAAGATCAACATCGTTGGTCACGCCGTAGATCAGGTGGATTGGATAGTCGCTGCCGTCCT
>JAXHUV010000039.1:0-14909 GCA_034189445.1 Pseudomonadota bacterium | reverse complement strand
CCACGGCATCGAACCAGCCGCAGCGGCGGGCGCGCCCGGTGGTGGTTCCCACTTCGTTGCCCTTGATCGCCAGATGCTTGCCCATGTCGTCAAACAACTCGGTGGGGAACGGACCGGAACCGACACGGGTGGTGTAGGCCTTGGTGATACCCAACACATAGTCCAGGAACAGGGGGCCGAAACCGGAGCCGGTGGCGGTGCCGCCGGCGGTGGTGTTGGAAGAGGTCACGTAGGGGTAGGTGCCCAGATCGATATCCAACAGTGAGCCCTGAGCCCCCTCAAACAGGATGTTCTCCCCACGCTTGCGGAAATCGTGCAGCATGTCGGTCACATCCGCCGCCATGGGCAGAATTTCGTCACCCATCTGTTTCAGCTCTTCCAGGGCTGTATCAATGTCTTCAGCTTCTTCCCTGAAGTACTCAGTCAGGATGAAGTTGTGGTACGACATAATCTCCCGCAGCTTCATTTCGAAGTCTGCCGGATTGCACAGATCACCCAGGCGCAAGCCACGGCGGGACACCTTGTCCTCATAGGCCGGACCAATACCACGCCCGGTGGTGCCAATCTTGTCGACACCGCGCGCTCTTTCACGGGCCTGATCAATGCGGACATGGGTACGCAGAATGATCGGGCAGGCAAGGCTGATGCGCAGGCGATCACGAACCGCTACGCCATTGGCCTCCAGCTCACGCACTTCTTTAAGCAGGGCCTCGGGCGACAGGACGACACCGTTACCGATAAGGCAATAGACATGTTGCCGCAGGATACCGGACGGGATCAGATGAAGCGCTGTTTTCTTGCCGTCGATCACCAGGGTATGGCCGGCGTTGTGCCCGCCCTGAAAACGAACTACCGCCGCGACCTTGTCAGTCAGCAGATCAACAATCTTACCCTTGCCTTCATCACCCCATTGGGTGCCCAGCACAACAACGTTTTTACCCATGATTGTCTCTCAATGCGGCTGCCCCGAGGGACATACATTCCGCAAGTTTACCTGTGAATGAATTTGCCGAAGCCCCGGGACATCAGCCCAGCGTCTGCACGACCCATTGGCCATTCTGTTTCACCAGCTCCCGGTCACAGCCCCTGGCGGCCGGATTAACGGCTTTTTCTTCGGGCAGGGCACGGACAACGGTTTCTGTCATTCTCAGACCGGAGACCACATCCTCCAGGGCGGGATCGTCATCCGCCGGCGCCCAGACCGCCCCCGCTTTGGGTGCCACCCGTTCACCAAGGCAGACGAGTGACCGGATATCGAGGCTGAACCCGGTCGCGGGCCGTGCCCGGCCAAAATCACTGCCAATAGCATCATAACGGCCACCTTTGGCAACGGAATCACCATGGCCAGGCACGTAGGCCGCAAACACCAGCCCGGTGTGGTAGTTGTAGCCACGAAGCTCACAGAAATCGAATCCGAAGCTGATCTCCGGATAATCCCGGCCCAGCATGTCGGATACCCGGCCGAGCTGGTCAAGTGCCGCGTTCAGGTTGTCAGACGCACCCCGCAGGACCCGGCGGGCTTCGCTCAAAGCTTCCGGGCCACCGCTGACACGGGCAAGCTCCCGCAGGCGGGCGCCAGCAGAACCAGGCGCGCACTGGCCGAGCAGTTGGTCAAGCTCGGGAACCGATTTACGGGCCATGGCGTCAAAAATAGCGCTTTCTGTATCCCGATCGAAATCCGCCTCGCCAATCAGGCTCTCGTAGATGGCCACATGGGCCAGATCCAGATGAACACGCGGCAAACCGGCCACCCGGAGGGTTTCCAGCATCAGGCTGATCACTTCCATATCCGCCGCTTCCGAGCCACTGCCAAACAGTTCGCAGCCGGCCTGGATCGGGGTGCGGCCTGTCAGCATATGCCTTGGGCGGGTGTGGAGCAGGTGCCCGGCATAGCACAGGCGAGTAATCCCTTCCTGGCCCAGGGTATGGGCATCAATGCGCGCGGCCTGGGGCGTCATATCGGCGCGCACACCCATCATGCGACCAGTCAGCTGATCGGTCACTTTAAAGGTTTGCAGCTCCAGATCATGCCCGGTTCCGGTAAACAGGGATTCGAGATATTCAACGAGTGGTGGGATTACCAGCTGGTAACCCCAGCGCTGGCAGGTATCCATTACATCCCGGCGCAGGGATTCAATCCGTCCGGCCAGCGGGGGTAGAATATCCTCTACTCCGTCTGGCAGTAACCAGCGATCAGATACTGTCATGAGATTCCGTTGTCCGTTATATCCGCTCCGACGCAGTCGGCTGGGGATCACAGAGGATTCAGGGCGACCAGCAGCCTGTCTGAGTCAAGGCTGCCAGATAAAAAGCCCGGCACAAAACCGGCAGAATTTTACACGGTTGGCGGGCACAAAAAAACCGGAATACGGATGTATTCCGGTTTCTGGTCTCAGCCTGCAGGTTAACGGGCACCCTGCGGATCGTTCAGGAACTTCATGAAGGCGCTGCCGGAATCGATCACCATGATGTCATCCTTGCTCGCAAAGGTATTGCGATAAGCCTGGAGGCTCCGATAGAAGCTGTAAAACTCAGGATCCGAGCCGTAGGCATCGGCATAGATCCTGGCCGCTTCGCCATCACCTTCACCACGGGTTTCCTCGGCCTGGGCGAACGCCGTTGCCAGAACAACCGTTCTCTGGCGGTCCGCATCAGCACGAATACCTTCCGCCAGTTCCCGGCCCCGTGAACGGAATTCCTGTGCCAGCTTCTCACGCTCCGTGGCCATGCGACGGTATACGTTGTCGCTGACCTGACCCGGGAATTCGATTGCCTTGACCCGAATGTCCAGGACCTCGATGCCGAATTCGTTCTGAGCTGTCTGGTTCACGCGATCACGAAGCGTATGCATGAGCTCGTCCCGCTGACCGGAAACCACCTCAACCATGGTCCGGACACCGAATTCGTCACGCAGCCCGTTGTCTACACGGGACGAGAGAAGCGACTGGGCCCGAAACTCATCACCGCCGGTCGCCCGATAAAACTGATCCACATCCCGGATCTTCCAGGCAATATAGGAATCCACGTCCAGCGGTTTCTTCTCGACGGTCAGATACTGCCGGGATGGCAGATCCATGGTCAGAACCCGGATGTCGAATTCACGGACCTCGTCGATAACCGGAACCTTGACATGGATACCCGCCTGGATATCGGTTTCCACCAGTTCACCGAACCGGAGCAGAACACCCCGATGGGTTTCCGGAATAATGTACACGCTGGACAGTGCCAGCAGGACAACGATAAGGGCGCCCGCAAGGCCCACTACACCTTTAGGTCCCATAATTATCTGCTCCTCCGAACGGTAGTATCCTGCCTGTTTCGCAGTTCCTGAAGAACCTGATCAGTCAGGGTCTGGATGTCCACATTGCCCTCGTTGCTGCCGGAAGAGCCCCCCCCGGTACGGGGCAGGGAGCCCTGGGTCAGGCGGTCAAGCGGCAGGTACATTATGTTGCCACTGCTCTCGGTATCCACCAGGATCTTGCTGCTGTTGGCCAGAACCGTCTCAACCGTCTGCAGATACATCCGTTCACGGGTAACGGTCGGAGCCATCTGGTACACCGCCAGCAGCTCCCGGAAGCGGGCGGTTTCACCACGGGCCCGCTCGATGACTTGCTCTTTATAGGCGCTAGCCTCTTCGATCAACCGCTGCGCCTGACCACGGGCCTCGGGTACGATCTTGTTGCGGTAGGTTTCGGCTTCTTCCTTCACCTGCTGCTCGTCCTCTCGGGCGCGCTGGACTTCCCGGAAGGCATCCTGCACCGCGGGCGGCGGTTGGGTACTCTCCACGTTCACCCGCACCAGCTCCAGGCCGGTACCATAGTCTTTCAGAAACGCCTGAAGCCTTTGTTCCACCCGAACGGCCAGCTCCGCGCGCCCTTCGGTCAGCACGTCGTCGAGTGTCGAGCTGCCGACTTCATGACGAATAGCGCTGTCCGTTGCAAACGCCAGGGCCTGGTTGGAATCGCGCACATTCAATACGTAGGCTTCGGCATTGCCGACCCGGTACTGGACCTGAAGATCCACTGTTACGAGGTTTTCGTCCTGGGTCAGCATCTGACCACTGGAAGATGCGGTGCGAACGTTGGTGACACGGACCTTGGTGACATTATCGATCAACGGCACCTTGAACCTCAGGCCGGGGCTCTCGGTCTTGTGATACTCACCGAAACGAAGCACCACGGCCCTTTCCTGCTCATCCACGGTATAAAACGACTGAAAGATGACATAGCCGGCCACCAGGATGACTGCCAGCGCAAGAATCCCGCCAAGCCCGCCAGCACGGCCGCCGCGACCGCCACTACTGCCGCCGGATTTGCCACCCTTGCCACCCAGCATCCTGTTGAGCTTGTCGAGACCTTTTTTCAGCGCCTCGTCGAGGTCTGGCGGCCCCTGATCATTGCCGCGTCGACCACCACCGGTACCCCAGGGGTCATTGTCGTTACGGTTTCCACCCGGTTCGTTCCAGGCCATAGTACTCTCCGTTACTGGCTTTCAGATAGAATAGCTGCAAATACTAACAGCCTGTGAGAGTTAAGGCTAACCCACCGCCCTGCTTTTGCCACCTTGCCCGTGACCATCGCTTAAGCCCGACAGGTTGCAGGGGGTTATTTCCGCTCCGGCAATAGCCGTGGCGGTTTCATGCGTGTGCAATGTCCAGCCTGACTGACTTTTCGTTGACTCCGGCCCGGCTCAGTAGTTGCTGCCAGTCCCGATTCTGCAAGCGCACCTCCACAACCGTATCACCGGTATCGCGGTGCTCCTCGCTCAGCACCGAACCCGCCTCATGCAACAGGGCGCGCAACTTGCCGTCGGCGGGGCCAAGCAGGACGAAGTGGTGAACGACATCCTCGGCCACCCGCTCAACGATCGCGTCGAACAGCCCGTCCAGGCCTTCGCCGGTGACCGCGGACACCCAGGCACGCACCGGAATGCCGGTTTCATTGCGTTCAACTCGTGGTGTGAAGTTTTCGAGCAGATCAATCTTGTTGAACACCTGCAGCATGGGAATGTCATCGGCCCCGATCTCGGCCAGAACCTCCTCAACCTGCTCGATATTCCCGTCACGCCTCGAATCATGGCTGTCGATAATATGCAGCAACAGGGCTGCCTGCGTGGTTTCCTCCAGCGTGGCCCGAAAGGCTTCAACCAGTTTGTGCGGCAGATGCCGGATAAAGCCCACGGTGTCGGCCATTACGACCGGCCCGATATCCGGAAGTTCCAGCCTCCGCAGGGTCGGATCCAGGGTGGCAAATAACTGGTTCGCAGCATAGACAGAGGAACTGGTGATACGATTGAATAATGTTGACTTTCCGGCGTTGGTGTAACCGACCAGCGATACCGTGGGAATATCGGCCCGCTGACGGGCCCTTCGACCCTGGTTCCGCTGGCGGCGTACCTTTTCCAGACGTTTGTGGATGGACTTGATCCGCTCTCGCAACAGGCGGCGATCCGTTTCCAACTGGGTTTCACCCGGCCCCCGAAGGCCAATACCACCTTTCTGGCGCTCAAGGTGGGTCCAGCCCCGAACCAGCCGCGTGGACATATGTTCGAGCTGGGCCAGCTCTACCTGCAGCTTGCCTTCGTGAGTACGAGCCCGTTGAGCGAAAATATCGAGGATCACGCCGGTACGGTCAAGCACCCGGCACTTGAGCTCATGCTCGATATTGCGTTCCTGGCGCGGGCTCAGGGCATGATTGAACAGCACAACATCGGCCTCATTCGCAGCCACCGCGTCACGAATCTCTTCCAGTTTACCCTTACCAACGAAAAATCTCGGGCTTGGCTGTTTTCGGGACCCGGTAACGGTACACACAGGCTCAACGTTGGCAGACGTTACCAGTTCCCGAAACTCATCAGGGTCTTCCGTGCCCTCATGGGCAGTAAAGTCGATGTGGACGAGCACTGCTCGCTCACCGACATCAGGACGTTCAAACAATGGGCATCAACTCCAGGGCAACCTTATTCTGGGTGTCATAAAAACAAACACCCGTGGCCACAAGACCCCTCAACGGGATCTCCTGGAACACGGGTGGCGATACCGGAAAGCGGATGGGTCAGTCTTCAGACTCCTCCTCCCCTCCCGGAGCCTGCAGCGGAATGCGAACATTACGGGCAGGTACCACAGTGGAAATGGCGTGCTTGTAGACCACCTGGCTGACAGTATTCTTCAGCAAAATCACGAATTGGTCGAAAGACTCAACCTGGCCCTGCAGTTTGATGCCGTTGACCAGAAAGATGGAAACCGGAATGCGCTCCTTGCGCAAGGCATTAAGGTAAGGGTCTTGTAACGAATGCCCTTTTGACATGTGTTTTCTCCTGTTTTTAGTAAGTACAGATCGTCATTTTAAACTTCAAAAGTGATGCGAGGTCGGATTTTTTTCAAGGCTGCTCCGACGATAAACTTATCGTCGCTGTCCAGCCAGCCCACATCGGGCCACTTGCGTAACCAGGTCAACTGCCGCTTCGCCAACTGGCGGGTTGCCGCCACCCCCTTGCTGACAAACGTCTGGCAATCGTCTTCCCCGGACAAATAGCCCCAGGCCTGGCGATATCCGACACAACGCATGGAAGGGAGATCAGGGTGCAAGTCTTCCCTGAGCATCAGTGCCCGCACTTCATCGAGAAAGCCCGCATCGAGCATTTTCAGAAAACGCAGGCGAATTCGCTCATGAAGCACTCGCCGCTCCGGCGGCACCATGGCAAGTTGAACAACAGTATACGGAAGCAAAGATGTTTCGTCTGCCTGCCAGCGGGTGAAATAGGTGTAATCCTCAATACCAGCATCTTGCGCCGCCGCCGTTGATTGTTCGCCAGAAACGGATTCGGCCCTCCAGAATCCGGAAATCGGCTTACCAGTAAGGCGCAGGACTTCCAGGGCCCGCATCAGTCGTTGCCGGTTATTGGGATGAATCCGCTCTGCAGCGACAGGATCTCTGCTCTGTAGTTCCCCGTACAAGGCCTCCCAGCCACGTTCTTCGGCCTCTTGCTCCAGCGCCCGTCGCACGGCGGGACTGGCCGATGGCAGACCAGACATACCATGGAGCAGTGCCTTGAAATACATCATGGTACCGCCCACCAGCAAGGGCACCCGACCCGCGGCCGTTATTTCCGCCATTGCCGCCAGGGCGTCCCGGCGGAAATCCGCGGCGGAGTAGGTTTCAGACGGATCACGGATATCGATCAGCCGGTGGGGCACCCGCGCGAGCTCCGCGGCAGCCGGTTTGGCCGTCCCGATGTCCATACCCCGATAGATCATTGCGGAGTCCACGCTGATAATCTCGCAGGGCAGGTGGTCGCAGAGTGCCATGGCCAGGTCCGTTTTACCGGAGGCCGTTGGCCCCATCAGGAAAATGGCAGGGGGCAGCGACACTTCAGCGCCCCCGGAGAAACAATTTGTCCAGCTCGGCCATGGTCACCAGGGTCCAGGTCGGCCGACCGTGATTGCACTGGCCGCTCCGCTCGGTCGCTTCCATATCCCTGAGCAGAGAATTCATTTCCGGAATGGTCAGCTGCCGGTTGGCACGAACGGAGCCATGACACGCCATGGTTCCCAGCAATTCATGACTCACTGCTTCGACCCGGTCGCTCTGACCATGCTCAATCAGATCCGCCAGTACGTCACGCACCAGCTGCTCGGTATCGGCACCGCGCAGAAGCGCGGGCACCTGCCGCACGGCCAGGATTTCCGGGCCAATGCGCTCAATCTGCAGACCGAGCTTCTGCAATTCCTCACCATGACTCTCGGTCAGGGCCGCCTCTTTCTGGCTGACCGCCAGTGACAGCGGCACCAGCAATGGCTGGCTTTTCAGATCCTGCCCGGCCAGCGCCCGTTTCATTCGCTCGTAAGTAATGCGTTCATGGGCGGCGTGCATGTCAACCACGATCAGCCCTGCGCGGCCCTGGGCAAGAATATAGATTCCGTGCAGTTGGGCAATGGCGTACCCGAGTGGCGGCTCCTGGTCACTGTCAACGGGCGGCGTCGGCATTGACGTGGCAAGGCTGGCGCTGGCGGGCATGGACTGCTGCCCCTCACTGCCCCCGCCGGCGTTCAGGGACTGGTAAAACGCCATCTGATCGCTGGCGCGCCACTCCTGCCGCGGCTGTGACTGCCCGCCAACTCCGGCACCCGGGCCGTCTGGATGGCGGTAATCTGGCACCGACGGCTGGCCGTTCCAGGAGGCACTCGCCGGGGCCCCCGTTGCCGGCCCCGCCTCCTCCCGTGCCTGGGCCGATGCCTCGCGACCAAAAGACTGCGCCACGGCACCAGCAAAATGATCGTCCGGTCGCACGTCAGCCAACGTTTTGTGCAGGGTTCTGAAAATGAAATCGTGGACCAGTCGGCCATCACGGAACCGGACTTCGTGCTTGGTCGGATGGACGTTCACATCCACGGTGGCTGGATCCACTTCCAGGTAGAGCACAAACGCCGGATGCCGGTTATTGTAAAGTACGTCCCGATAGGCCTGGCGCACGGCATGAGCCACCAGGCGATCACGGATAACGCGGCCATTGACAAAGAAATACTGGAGGTCGGCCTGGCTGCGCGAAAACGTGGGCAGGGCTACCCAGCCCCAGAGCCTCAGCCCGGTGGCCTCGGCATCAATAACCACCGTGTTGTCAATGAATTGCTGACCGCACAGGGCACCAATACGCCGTTCACGGTCAAGAGGAGAGTCTGCTGGTCTCAGGTTCTGCACAACCCGCTGATTGTGGCGCAGGGTAAAACCGGTATCAAAACGGCTCAGCGCCTGCCGGCGCACGCACTCCTCAACGTGATTGAATTCGGTCTTCTCGGTGCGCAGGAACTTTCGCCGGGCCGGGGTGTTGAAGAATAGATCCCGCACTTCCACGGTCGTTCCGACCGGGTGGGCGGCTGGCGACATTCTGGCGTCCATTTCCCGGCCCTCGACTTCCACCCGGGAGGCCGCTTCCTGCGACCCGGTTCTTGAGGTCAGGGTCAGCCGGGAGACAGAACTGATACTGGCCAGTGCTTCCCCGCGAAAGCCAAGAGACGCCACGGCCTCCAGGTCATCAAGACTGGCGATCTTGCTGGTGGCATGACGACTGAGCGCCAGCGGCAGATCGTCTTCCTCGATACCGCTGCCGTCATCCCGGACGCGAATCAGCTTGGCGCCACCCTGCTCCACTTCAACATCGACCCGGCTGGCACCGGCATCCAGGGCATTTTCGACCAGTTCCTTGACCACAGACGCGGGCCGCTCCACCACCTCACCCGCGGCAATCTGGTTCGCGAGTCGTGGTGACAGCAATCGAATGGGGGGCATGTTACCGAACAACCTCCTGATCAGGACGCGGGAATACGAATGGTTTGCCCTACCATAACACGGTCATCCCGAAGGTCGTTAAACTGCATCAGCTCACTGACGGTGGTCTGGTTTTTCCGGGCCACGCCGGAAAGCGTATCGCCGCGCTGTATGCGGTAGTGACTGATACTCCCCCCGCCCTCGCGATTCTGTTTCTGCCACGCCAGCAGCGTCCCCGGAGGCGGCGTTTTCCGGAAGTAACCATCAATGCCTTTCATAATGGCCCCGGCCAGCTTGTTGCGGTACCACTCCGTGGCCAGATGTTTCTCTTCCCGAGGGTTTGAGATGAACCCGGCTTCCACGAGAATGGAAGGAATATCCGGTGATTTGAGCACTGCAAAAGCAGCCTGTTCAACGCCAGGCTTGTGCAACTTCACCACACCCCCCAGTTTGCCGAGAACTGAACTGCCCACGCCAAGGCTGGCATTGATGCTGGCCGTCATCGAAAGGTCCAGCAGAACACCGGCGAGCATGTCGTCCCGGCCATCCAGGGACAATGCGCCGGCACCACCGATCAGGTCAGACCGGTTTTCACTGTTGGCCAGCCACCGGGCCGTTTCACTGGTGGCACCCCGCTGGGAAAGGGCGAAGACCGAGGCCCCCTTGGGCTGGGGTGTCCGGAAAGCGTCGGCGTGCACCGATACGAACAGGTCGGCATTGTATTTCCTGGCCAGAATCGTGCGATTGCGAAGGCCAATGTAATAGTCTCCGGTTCTGGTCAGCTTGGCGCTGTAACCCGACCGATCATTGATCAGCTTGGCCAGGGTTTTCGCCATTTTCAGAACGACATCTTTTTCACGGGTTCCCCGGGGACCAATGGCCCCTGGATCTTCCCCGCCGTGCCCGGCATCAATCACCACGATAACGTCCCGCTTTCCGGATGAGTCCTGGGTCACGGTGGGCGTGCTGGCCTTTTCCAGCCGGCTGCCACTTTCATCAATCAGATCGACCACCAGCCTGTGGCCATACTGCTGATTCGGCTCAAGCTGAAAGCTCCGCGGCTTGATGTCGGCCTTGAGATCGAGCACCACGCGCAAATCGGTGCCGTTCCTTGGCGCGCTCCGGATCCGCTTGATCGGGCTGCCGGAAAGGTCCAAACCGGAGAAATCGGTCTTCAGGTTGGCATTTTTCAGATCAATTACCAGCCGCGCCGGACTGCTCAGGGAGAAGATGTTGTGCTCCACCTGCCCGCCGGTATCCAGAACCAGCCGGGTGTGATCGGGTGCGGGCCAGATGCGGGCGCTCTCGACCTGCGTCGCGGCCGAACCGTGAAACGCCAGGGTCACGAGCCATATCGCAATCGGCCAGACCAGTTGTTTACTCAGCTTTGCAAAATTCATAACGCGTACCTGCCAGTTTACTCCCGGTCCCGGATTCGCTATTGCGCCGGACCAATCAGCTCCAGTTGGTTAAGCAATTGAGCGCCCTGCTCCGAGCGGGCCCTGATCACCACGGAACGCCCTTCACCCCGAGTTTCAAGATGAATTTCCAGGTCCGGCTCGGGTAATATGCCTTTGCCTCGCTCGGGCCACTCAATCAGACACAGGTTTTCTCCGGAAAAATAATCCCGGATGCCCATATATTCCAGTTCTTCCGCATCACCCAGGCGATACAGATCAAAATGGTAAGTCGGTGGATTCAGGGTTTCGTAGGGCTCCACCAGTGTGTAGGTGGGACTCTTCACAGCCCCTTCGTGGCCAAGCCCGCGCATGACGCCCCGGCTGATGGTGGTTTTCCCCATACCGAGTTCACCATCCAGATAGATAACCAGGCCGTGGCCGGATTCGGCAACGGTTCTTGCCAGCTCACGACCAAGATGTTCGGTTTCAGCCTCACTTTCCAGAAAAAGCCGGCGCTCGTTACCCATGATGCTCACGGCTCTCTCGCCTCCGGATTGCTTTCAGATTCCCGAAAAACCATCGGCAGCGCATCGGTCACATCGGTCGGTATCAATCCGATAAATCCACTGGCTGCCGCAGCCCTGTTCGCTGCAGCCAGATGGACCGTCGCTCCGAGCACGGCGGCTTTCCGCCCATCACCCATCTGCCCCAGAACCGCCCCGATAATGCCCGAGAGCACATCACCCATACCACCCGTGGCCATGCCCGGGTTGCTGCCACTGATGACATCAAGGGCGCCGTCTTCAGAAGCGACAACAGTGCCCGCGCCTTTCAACAGAACCGTACCGCCATACAGTGTCTGCAGTTTTCTTGCGGCAGCCATCCTGTCGGCCTCCACCTCCGGCACCAGACAATTCAGCAACCTGGCGGCCTCGCCCGGGTGGGGTGTCAGAACGTGATTATCCGCCGGCACCGCAACCCGACCGGATAACAGGTTCAGGGCATCCGCATCCAGCACCCTTGGCTTGTCGCTGGCAATGACCTGTGCCAGCATCTGCTGCCCCCAGGCACCTCGCCCGATACCCGGGCCGCACACAACAACCGAGGCGGCATCCAGCAGCGGCGGCAACTCCGAGCCATGAGTCAGACCATGAACCATCACCGATGGACATCTGGCCAAGGCGGCAGCCACGTGCTCCGGGCGTGTTGCCAATGAGACAAGTCCTGCTCCGGAGCGCGCAGCGGCCCCGGCTGCCAGCAGGCCGGCGCCGCCAAAACCACGATCACCAGCCACCACCAGTAGGTGCCCGAAATGCCCCTTGTGGGCGTTGGCCGCCCGAGGCGGCAGCCAGGACATCACGGAATTCCAGTCACGACGGCAGGCTATCGGCTGCTGGCCACTGCCGGCGATACCATCGGCGATATCCAGAGATTCGAAAACCACCTCACCACAGACACCAGCGCCCTGACCGGTAAACAGGCCGGCCTTGAGGCCGATAAAGGTCACCGTCATGGCCGCATTGACCACAGCTCCTTCGGCTGCGCCTGTAGTGGCGTTCAACCCGGAGGGCAGATCCACCGCAAGAACTGGAGCAGCCGCACTGTTACACCGGCCTATCAGGGCGGCAAAAGGTTCCCGTGGCGCGCCGGACACACCGGTACCCAGCATGGCATCAACAATCAGGCCCGCGCCGGCAAAAAGATCATCCAGTGAGGACTGCCCGAGAGCATCAAGCTCCAGCACCCCGACACCGTCCGCCAGGGCCTTTTGCCAGGCTTTCCGGGCGTCACCAGACAGTTTGCCGGTGGGCGAGACGGCGATACAATTAACTTCAAGACCATGCCTTTTCGCGTTGGCTGCAACCAGGTAGCCGTCACCGCCGTTATTGCCCGCACCGCACAGGACCAGTACCGAGCCGCAGTGACGCCAGTGCCGCACCAGGCAGCGAAAGGCGGCGTGGGCAGCGGACTGCATCAGTTCAAAACCATCAACACCCAGTTGATCAATTACATAGCGATCAATCTGCCTCACCGCATCGGCGGAAAACAGTGCTTCTGGTAAACTGTACTCAGCGGACGGCGACATGAACCCTTGCTCCCGTTACAGAAACCGGTTTAAGAAAATTGGCCAGTTATTTGTTAAGCATAGCAAAACAGAGGGAAAGGTCATAATTTAATCAAATTAAATGTCCGTACCCGGATTCACGCACGAACTCCAGCACCGGCAGTGACTATGAGCGCCACATCATCGTGTACCAAGATACGCCCGGAACTCGCTGATCTGCCAGCGCTTATCCGCCAGTGGGCAGCTGAATTCGGCTTTGCCGATCTGGGCATTACCACGGCGGATACCGGCGAGCACGCCGATCATTTGCAGGACTGGCTGGCGGCGGGCTACCAGGGCGAGATGGACTATATGGCCCATCATGGTGACAAGCGTTACACGCCCAGCTCCCTGGTGCCGGACACCATCCGGGTCATTTCCGTGAGAATGGACTATCTGCCTTCACCGGACAGCCCGAAAGAAGCACTTACTAACCGGGAGGACGCCTATGTTACCCGATATGCCCTGGGGCGGGATTACCACAAACTGATTCGTAAGCGACTTGCTCAGCTAGCGGCAAAGATTGATGAAGCGGTCAGCGGATACCATTACCGGGCTTTCGTGGACAGCGCGCCGGTGTTGGAGCGGGCCCTGGCGCAGAGGGCGGGTCTGGGCTGGATTGGCAAGAACAACATGCTGATCCACCCGAAGGCCGGCTCGTTCTTTTTCCTCGGGGAAATCTTTACCAGCGCGCCCCTGCCCACCGATGAGCCCTTTGAAACCGATCATTGCGGTAGTTGTTCCGCCTGCCTTGATCTCTGCCCGACGGACGCCTTTGTCGGCCCCCACAAGCTCGATGCCAGACGCTGTATCAGCTATCTGACCATTGAGCTCAAGGGAAGTATTCCCGAGCAGCTGCGGCCATTGATGGGCAACCGGGTCTTCGGCTGCGATGACTGCCAACTGGTGTGCCCCTGGCAGAAGTTCAGCAAGCCAACCGGCGAGCAGGATTTTCAGCCCAGACACGGTCTGGACAACAGTTCCCTGGCGGAACTGTTTCTCTGGACCGAAGAGCAGTTCCTGAAGCGCACCGAGGGCTCCGCGATTCGGCGAACGGGCCATGAGGGCTGGCTGCGCAACCTGGCTGTCGGGCTGGGCAACGCGCCCTCCACCATTCCGGTGATTGAAGCTCTGAAACAGCGGGCAGACCACCCTTCAGAGATGGTCCGCGAGCATGTCCAGTGGGCGTTGAGGCGGCACGGCCTATAGCTTGAAGAAGTGTTCCCGATAATGGCGCAGTTCGTTGATGGAGTCCCGGATGTCGTCCAGGGCAAGGTGGCTGCCCTTCTTTTTAACGCCGGCCAGGACATCCGGGCGCCAGCGACGGGCAAGTTCCTTGACCGTGGATACATCCAGGTTCCGGTAGTGGAAGAAGGCTTCCAGTTCGGGCATGTATTTGACCAGGAATCGGCGGTCCTGGCCGATGCTGTTGCCGCACAGGGGGGATTGGCCGCTTTCCATGTGCTTTTTCAGGAAGTCGATGGTTTGCTGCTCGGCTTCCGATTCAGAGATCTTACTGTCCTGAACACGCTTGGTGAGCCCACTTTCGCCATGGGTTCGGGTACACCATTCGTCCATGGAATCGAGAAAATATTGTGGCTGATGGACGGCGATAACCGGTCCTTCCTCGACAATATTGAGTTCTGAATCGGTGATGATTGTGGCCATTTCGATGATCCGTTCTTTTTCCGGATCCAGGCCTGTCATTTCCAGATCGATCCAAACGAGGCGATTGCCTTCTGTCATTTTGTTCCCAGCCTTCTTAGTGCGGTGGTAGTGGGGCTGGGTCCGGCTTTCCGGAAACCGCTACAAGCACCCCTACGGGGTCCGGCCAGCAATCTCAGATTGCT
This sequence comes from Pseudomonadota bacterium, assembly GCA_034189445.1. Lineage (GTDB taxonomy): Bacteria > Pseudomonadota > Gammaproteobacteria > Pseudomonadales > Oleiphilaceae > Marinobacter. Next base: position 292 of record JAXHUV010000039.1, on the reverse strand, counting down.
GTCGTTCGGCTGCGCATAAAGCTCTGCTTTATAAACGCTTGCCTCACCCCTGTGCGCTTGGCGTCGGCCATCCGTGGCCGCCGACATTTCCGGAAAGCCGGACCCAGCCCCACTGCGAAATCAGGTGATATACCTTTAACGTCTCGGCATTGCCCAAGCCGATCAACTACGATTGCAGTATGATGGCACACCAAAGGCAAAACTTTCATCTGGTTATCCGGGACATAAATGGCAAAACGGCGACTGAACAAACAGCAGCAATTCCGCATCAGGAAAGTCCAGGAAGAGCGGG
>JAXHUV010000389.1:0-1516 GCA_034189445.1 Pseudomonadota bacterium | reverse complement strand
CCGCCATGGGGCTGCTGATTTCCACCTTCATGCGCAGCCAGATCGCGGCGATCTTCGGCACGGCGGTGCTCACCATCCTGCCGGCAGCGAACTTCTCCGGCATGATCGATCCGGTCTCGTCCCTCGAAGGGATGGGCCGGCTGATCGGCCAGATTTACCCGACCACGCATTTTCTGACCATTGCCCGTGGCACGTTTTCGAAGGCCCTCAACTTCTCCGACCTGCACGCCGCCTTTCTCCCGCTGGCTTTGGCCCCGCCGATCCTGATCGGGCTCGCCGCGGCGCTGCTCAAGAAGCAGGAGCGTTAGCCCATGCGCCTTGCCAACATTGGTTATCTTGGAGTCAAGGAGTTCCGCAGCCTGCTGCGCGACCCGATCATGCTGGTGCTGATTGTCTACGCCTTTACTGTATCGGTCTACACTGCGGCCACGGCCATGCCGGAGACTCTCAACAAGGCACCGATCGCAGTCGTGAACGAGGATCGTTCGCCGCTGTCGTGGCGCATCGTCAGCGCCTTTTACCCGCCTTATTTCATGCCCCCGGACATCATCGATCAGGCCGAGATGGACGCCCGCATGGATGCCGGTCTCGACACCTTTGCCCTGGATATCCCGCCGGAATTCCAGCGCGATCTGCTGGCAGGGCGGCGGCCCACGATCCAGCTCAACGTCGACGCCACCCGCATGAGCCAGGCGTTCACCGGCAGCGGCTATATTCAGACCATCGTGAACGATGAGGTGCGCACCTTCGTCCAGCGCTACCGCGAGGTTCCGGAGATGCCAGTGGACCTGGCGCTGCGGGCCCGTTTCAACCCCCAGCTCAATAAGTCCTGGTTCGGTGCCGTCATGCAGGTCATCAATAATGTGACCATGCTTTCCATCGTGCTGACCGGCGCGGCGCTGATCCGCGAGCGTGAGCACGGCACCGTCGAGCATCTGCTGGTGATGCCGGTCACACCGTTCGAGATCATGAGCAGCAAGGTGTGGGCAATGGCTCTGGTGGTCCTTGCCGCCACCGCCTTCGCACTGACTGCGGTGGTGCAGGGTTGGCTGTCCGTACCGATCCAGGGCTCGCTTCCGCTGTTCCTGGCCGGGGCGGCGTTGCATCTTTTTGCCACCACCTCCATGGGTATCTTCCTGGGCACCGTCGCCCGCTCCATGCCCCAGTTCGCATTGCTTCTCATGCTGGTGCTACTGCCGTTGCAGATGCTCTCCGGCGGTTCGACACCACGAGAGAGCATGCCGGATGCCGTCCAGTACATCATGCTGGCCGCGCCCAACACGCATTTTGTGATGCTGGCCAAGGCGATCCTTTACCGGGGCGCAGGCTTTGCCGCCGTCTGGCCGCAGTTTCTGGCCATTGCGGTTATCGGAGCCGTCCTTTTTGGATATGCTCTGGCACGCTTCCGGCGGACCCTCAGCACCATGGCGTGAGCGGTGCAAGGCAAAAAGCGGTGCGAGGCAAAACGGGAAGATGCGTTCAGCTATACTCCTTTGACTATGAAAACACTCACTGA
>JAXHUV010000388.1:0-1518 GCA_034189445.1 Pseudomonadota bacterium | reverse complement strand
ATGGGACTGCTTTTCGAGCAAATTGACAGCCAGCCTTCGGTGATTGGTGAGATCACTCTTCGCCGGCGGCGGATTCCGGCCATTGGCGACCGGGATATCTACGAGGTGAAACTGGGCGAGGAATTCCTGATGTCCAGCATGTTTGTGGATGCCGAAGTTGCCCTCTCTGATATTGGACTTGGCGAGACCGAGGGCGATAACCTCGGTGTGGTTGTTGGTGGTTTGGGCCTGGGTTACACCGCCGTGGCGGCGCTCAGGCATGAGCGGGTTGCCGAGCTGCTGGTGGTTGAGTACCTGGAGCCCGTTATCGGCTGGCACCAGCAGGCGCTGGTGCCTCTGGGCAAAGACCTGAACGCCGATCCACGGAACCGCTACATTCATGGCAGCTTCTTCGATCTGGCCATCGCCGACCCGGACACCGGCGGCTTTGATCAGGATAATCCTGGCAAGCAATTCGATGCCATTCTCCTCGACATCGACCACTCTCCCCGGGCTCTTTTGCACGATTCCAGTGCCAGCTTCTACACCGCCAACAACCTCCGCCTGATGGCCCGGCAACTGAAGCCCCGAGGGGTGTTTGCCATGTGGTCAAACGAGGGCGAGGATGATGAGTTCATGGCCGCTCTCGGCGAGGTGTTCACCGATGTGGCTTGCCATGTCGTATCCTTTTTCAATCCGTTCCAGAACAGGGAATCGTTCAACACTGTATACGTGGCCCGCAAGCCGGGCTGAGAAACCGGAGCCTGTATGCCTTTAACCACGCACCGCAGCCGACCTTTCAGTTCCAGCCAGCGTCTGCCTGAGCCGGATCAGCCGCCAGTGTTGCATGAACCGGACGAGGCCGGAGCGCTACTGGCGGAGTTTATCCATCGCCATCCTCGTTTGCTGATTCTGACCGGCGCCGGGGTCAGCACGGATTCGGGTATCCCGGATTACCGGGACGGCGATGGCGCCTGGAAGCGCAAGCAGCCGGTTCAGCACAAGGCCTTCATGGAGGATGTTTACACACGCCAACGTTACTGGGGCCGCAGCCTGATCGGTTGGCCAGTGATGCGCAATGCCCGGCCCAACCCCTCTCACCACGCCATTTCCGACCTGGAGCTGCTTGACCACAGCAGTCTGGTGGTTACCCAGAACGTGGACCGGCTGCACCAGAAAGCGGGCACCCGAGCGGTGACGGATCTGCACGGGCGGGCCGATGAGGTGGTGTGTATGAGCTGCGGTTACCGTTGCCCGCGGGACGAGGTGCATGACCGCTGCGCGGATCTGAACCCGGGGTTCCAGAACTATACTGCCGATACAGCACCGGATGGGGATGCCGACCTGGATGTGGAGTTCGAGGCATTCCGGCTGGCGGACTGTCCGAGCTGTCAGGGGATTCTGAAGCCGGATGTGGTGTTCTTTGGTGACTTCGTCCCCAAGGACCGGGTGCATTCGGCCCTGGATGCGCTGAAGGCCAGTGATGGTCTTCTGGTGATTGGTTCGTCGTTGATGGTGTATTCCGGCTTCCGTTTCTGC
>JAXHUV010000387.1:0-1520 GCA_034189445.1 Pseudomonadota bacterium | reverse complement strand
TGTCGATGGCCTCTGGGATTTTTACAGCATCGTATGGAGCCACGAAGCTTTGTGGTTCGGGCTTGTCACGCTGGCGATTCATTTGATTTGGATTGGCTGGGGCTTTCGTGTCTGGCGTGCCGGCGCGCGACATCCTGGTTGAGCTGGGACGGCGCGGCATGGTCGGCGGGCAGGAAGACATGATCGATGATACCGCCATGACCATGGCGCGTGAGCGTAGGTTGACCTTGACCTCCGCATGAAATCAAACTCGGTGCAGAATGAATCGCACCACCTGCATAGTTTGCACTCCATTCACTTAAAGGATAAAACTGACGGCACTAACTGAAAAGCAATATACATTTGGAGCACCACACCGCAGCTGTTAAAATCCGCCGCCCTGACCCACTGGCCAACGGTTAAGCACCCCATGAGTGAACAAAAGCCCTCTCTGACCTACCGCGATGCTGGCGTCGATATCGATGCGGGCAATGAACTCGTCAACCGAATCAAGGACACCGCAGCGCGCACCCGCCGCCCGGAGGTGCTTGGCGGTCTCGGGGGGTTCGGTGCCATGGTCTCGATCCCCGCCGGATACCAGGAGCCGGTTCTGGTTTCCGGTACTGACGGAGTGGGTACCAAGCTCAGGTTGGCCATGCAACTCGACAAGCATGACAGCATCGGTATTGATCTGGTTGCCATGTGCGTGAACGATCTGGTTGTCGGTGGCGCTGAACCACTCTTCTTCCTGGACTATTATGCGACCGGCAAGCTCAACCTGGACGTTGCGGCCCAGGTTGTCGCCGGAATCGGCGAGGGTTGCGAACAGGCAGGTTGCGCGCTGGTGGGCGGCGAAACCGCGGAAATGCCCGGAATGTACGAAGGTGATGACTACGATCTGGCCGGCTTCTGCGTAGGCGTTGCCGAGCGCAATGAAATTATCGACGGCAGCCGCGTTCAGCCCGGCGATGTGCTGATCGCCCTGGGGTCTTCCGGCCCCCACTCCAACGGCTACTCCCTGATCCGGAAAATCCTGGAAGTCAGCAGCGCCGACCTGAATCAGCCAATGGGTAAGACTACCCTGGCCAACGCCCTGATGGCGCCAACCCGGATCTATGTAAAGAACCTGCTGCAGCTGATTCGCGAAGTGGACGTGCGAGCGCTATCGCATATCACCGGCGGCGGACTGCCCGAGAACATTCCCCGGGTTCTGCCTGCCGGTACCCTGGCGGCGATTGATACCGACAGCTGGTCACTGCCCCCGGTATTCCAGTGGCTCAAGGACAATGGCGGCGTTGCCAGTGAAGAAATGTATCGCACATTCAACTGCGGTATTGGCATGATTGTCTGCGTACCCGCCAATCAGAGAGAGCTGGCCCTGGATACCCTGAAAGCACTGGGCGAGCATGCCTGGCAGGTAGGCGTAATCGAAAGCGCCGAGGATGCGCAGGCCGACGCGGTGGTTCGTTACGCACCGGGGCTGCTGTCAGCATGAAGGCAGAACAAGCTCCACTGCCCAAAATCCTCGTTCTTGTCTCCGG
>JAXHUV010000386.1:0-1524 GCA_034189445.1 Pseudomonadota bacterium | reverse complement strand
TGGAGATATACAGGACATCGCTGCGGTCATAGAAGATTTCCTGGATACCCTGGCCATGGTGCATATCGGTATCCAGAATCACGATTTTCGGGAACCGGGATTTCATGTGTTCGGCGGCAATCGCGGCGTTGTTCAGGTAGCAGAAACCTCCGGCGGCATCCCGGCGGGCATGGTGCCCCGGCGGGCGGCACACTGCGTAGGACGTGCGGTCGCCGGCAATCAGCGCGTCGGCCGCGCCCAGCACGCTCTGGGCCGACCAGTAGGCCGCATGCCAGGTGTTTTCGCCAATCGGGCAGCTGCCATCGGCCTGGTACCGGGCCGCCTCGGCCAGGAGGCCGGTCAGATGGTTGGGGGAGCGCACAAAGATATTGGAGATAACCTCCTCGCCCCAGTCATCCATCTGTTTCCAGCGTCGATGAGCGGATTCCAGAAAACGCAGGTAGCCCAGATCGTGAACCTTTGAGATCGGTCCCGCGCCCTGATCCGCGGGCTGCAGCACGGAGACACCCATTTCCTTCAATGCGCCCAGTATTTCACCGGTTCGGGCGGGAATCTCCTGGGGCTGGCGCATCTGTCCCCGGGTAAAGTAGGTTTGAGGAATGTGCTCATCCTGTGCGGGATGGAAAAATGCCTTCATTGTCCGGTCTCCTGAGTGTCTGATCCCCCGAGTATAGGCACACTCAGGCGATGATCAAAAGCCTGCCCTTGACTTTACAGTCTATGCTACAACACTCACTATGAAAGACCTGTTATACCGACGCAATACCGTCCCGCTCGGGACGCCGCCAAATACGAAAAAGGAGCCAAGATGATCGAGTCACCCCTGTTGGAAAAGATGACTGGCTACATTGGCGGTCGCTGGACAGACACCGCTGAAGGCAACACCTTTGATGTCTATAATCCCGCCACCGGTGAAGCCATCGCGCAAGTGCCGTCAATGCCGGAGCAAGACATTCTGGCAGCCATAACGGCCGGCAAGTCGGCCCTGAAACTGACCAATCCCTACCCGATCGAGACCCGCCGGAAATGGCTGGAAGACATCCGGGACGCGCTCAAGGCCAACAAGGAAGAGGTGGGCCGTATTCTCTGCATGGAACACGGTAAACCGCTGCAGGAGGCCCAGGGTGAAGTAGATTATGCCGCTGGCTTCTTCGATTACTGTTCCAGGCATATTCAGGCTCTGGACGCGCACACCATCCCGGAGAAACCCAAGGACTGCACCTGGACGGTTCACTACCGGCCCATCGGCGTCACCGGCCTGATCACGCCCTGGAACTTCCCCATTGGCATGATCGCCAAAAAGCTCTCTGCGGCGCTGGCGGCAGGCTGCCCGTCGGTCATCAAACCGGCCAGTGAAACCCCGCTGACCATGATTGCCCTGTTCAGCCTGATGGACAAACACGCCGATATGCCCGACGGCATGGTCAACCTGGTAATGGGCAAGGCCAGTGTGATCGGTAAGGTCCTGTGCGAAAGCCCGGACGTGCCCATGCTCAGCTTCACCGGTTCCACCGAAGTGGGCCG
>JAXHUV010000385.1:0-1528 GCA_034189445.1 Pseudomonadota bacterium | reverse complement strand
CCCCACCACCGGCAGGAAGGTGAAGGGTGGCCATTCCTCCTGCCACTGCTGCGCCAGGGCGCGCAGGTACATATCCTCATGCCGCCGAACACCCCAGTAGAGCTTGACCGGCTGGTTGTAGGAAGTCTCACGGAGATAATCCACCAGACTCTTCATCTGGGCAAAGCCGGTGCCTGCGGCCACCAGCAACAAGGGCTTCACCGGTACCGATGCCAGACAGGCCTTGCCATGGGGCAGCTCAATGGTTATCTCCCCGCCGGAAGTCAGGGCATCAATGACTTTCTGGGCCGAGACCCATTCCGGTGTTGCCTGAATGTGCAGCTCGATGTTTTGTGCCGAGGGGCTGCTGGCGATGGAAAAATAACAAGGCTTTGTATCGGGCAGATTGACCGACAGATATTGCCCGGCGTGAAACGAGAGTTCCCGACGCCGCGGAAGCCGCAGCTCAACGCGATAGACATCGTGACTGATGGAACCTACCTCCACGACCTTTGCCTGAAACTTGCCAGGCTGATTGTTTCCAGCTGCCATAACGGCGGATATCTCCAGTTCCAGGTCCGTGAGCGCGATGCCTCGGCACATCATCAAGCACTCACCAACCTTTATAGTCTGTTGGTTTCGGGTATTAAGCGCGCGTTGTCGGACTTTCAATGCCCAGGGTATCCCACAACTCGTCAATACGCTTTTTGACGTCGTCTGTCATGGTAATGGGCTCGCCCCACTCACGGGTGGTCTCGCCCGGCCACTTGTTGGTGGCATCCATACCCATCTTGGAACCCAGGCCGGAGACCGGGGAGGCAAAATCCAGATAATCGATGGGCGTATTCTCCACCAGAATGGTATCCCGCACCGGATCCATCCGGGTCGTGATCGCCCAGATCACATCTTCCCAGTTGCGGGCATTCACGTCGTCATCCGTGACAATCACAAACTTGGTGTACATGAACTGCCGCAGGAACGACCATACCCCCATCATCACCCGTTTGGCATGGCCGGGATACTGTTTTTTCATGGTTACGATGGCCAGCCGATAGGAACAACCTTCCGGCGGCAGATAGAAATCCACGATCTCCGGAAACTGCTTCTGCAGAATCGGGATAAATACCTCGTTCAGAGCCACCCCGAGAACCGCAGGCTCATCGGGCGGACGACCGGTGTAGGTACTGTGATAGATCGGATCCCGGCGATGGCTGATCCGTTCCACGGTGAACACCGGAAACTGGTCCACTTCGTTGTAATAACCGGTGTGATCACCAAACGGCCCTTCCGGCGCCCTATCGTCCGGATAGATGAAGCCTTCAAGCACAATCTCGGCGCTGGCCGGCACCTGCAGATCACTCAGACCCGCCTTGACCAGCTCGGTCCGACTACCACGCAGAAGCCCGGAAAACGCATATTCCGACAGGGTATCGGGCACCGGCGTTACCGCCCCCAGAATGGTCGCCGGATCGGCACCGAGCGCCACCGCCACCGGGTATGGTTTACCAGGATTGGCGTTCTGGAACTCCTGAAAATCCAGGGCACCGCC
>JAXHUV010000384.1:0-1583 GCA_034189445.1 Pseudomonadota bacterium | reverse complement strand
AACAACCATCACCAGACCATCAAGTTCACGTCAACATCATCGTCAAAAGCAGTAGCGTTCCTAGAAATCCTTATCACCCTTCAAGATGGCTACCTCCACACAGACCTGTTCTCCAAACCCACAGACTCACATGCATACCTCTATAGCACCTCTTGCCACCCTCATCATACTATTAACAATATTCCATACAGCCTCTTCCTCAGACTCAGGCGACTTTGTTCAACAGAACATGCATTCACAGATCGGTGCAAGGAACTGTCAGATCAACTGAAAAAAAGAGGCCACAAAAGCAAAAACATCAACAAAGCAAGACAAAAGGCCAGTGAGAAAACACGTAACCAGTGCCTTAACTACACTCAGGCTAAAACCAGTACTAAGGTCCCCTTTGTCGTCAACCACCATCCTGACAACCCTCCCCTCCGCACTTGGCTCTCTGACCTTCACAAAGAGATGACCAGAGCGAGTGACAGAATGAAGCGTGCTGTGCCAGAGACCCCTGTAGTCGGTGAGCGTAACGCACTGTCTCTCAGGAGGATCATAATGCCCTCATCCCTGCCACCTCGCCCTGACCCCAGGCCACCAGGGTGCACCAAGTGCGTAAAGAACCGGTGCGACATGTGCCAGCACTACCTCGTGCCTGGCACCACCTTCACCAGTCACAGAACGGGGGAAACATTTACCTTACGACATCCCTTCTCATGCACCAGCAAAAACATCATCTATGTGCTGTGGTGTTCCAAGTGCAAAAACAGTCAGTATGTGGGGGAAACCAAAACAACACTAAAACAGAGGTTCTACAAGCATGTCTTTGACATAAGAAGAAACACTGGTACGCATGTGACCAACCATTTCAGTGAACCGGGACATGGGGTGGCAGATCTCAGGTGCATGGTGATCGAGCAAGTCCACTCCCATCCGGATGATGCCTCGCGTCGTCGACGGCGGGAATTCTTCTGGATGACAAAGCTGAGGACTATCTACCCACTTGGTCTTAACTACAAGGACTAGCTGACCTTGGCAGGGTGGATGGTCTTCAGCTTTCTCATCCAGGTGCTCGCTCGCTTGAACCTGGGATTGCTTTCCCTTGTCTCCTGGATGTGTGTGTGTGTGGGGGGGGGTGTATGTGTGTTTGTGTATGTGTGTGTTTATGTGTGTGTGTGGTGTGGGTGTGTCAGTGTATGTGTGAAAGTGACAGAAAGAAATAGAGAGAGAGAGAAAGAGAGAGAGAGTCACGAGAGAAAGAGACAGAAAGACAGACAGACAGTGCAGGCAGTCACAAAGACACACAGGTGGACATACAGACAGACAAATATACGGGCTCAGAGAGGGGGGGGAGAGAGAGATAGAGAGATAGAGAGAGTGATAGAGACAGACAGACAGAGACAGAGAGACAGAGACATACAGACAGACAGACAGACAGACAGACAGAAAAACAGAGGGAGAAACAGAGACAGAGACAGTGAGAGAGATGACTAATAGTAGAAATACCATACCTCACTTAAAACAGAAAACAAGCACGTGCAGCTAACAAAAAACGTGATAAAAACATTTTGTCAATTAAAAAAAAAAAAAGTATTTTTGCG
>JAXHUV010000383.1:0-1587 GCA_034189445.1 Pseudomonadota bacterium | reverse complement strand
AATCCCGGGGTCACAAGCCGGCGAATTTCCATGAGAACACCATGGTGGAAATTCTCTGGACCATCATACCGTTCGTCATCCTGGTGGTCATGGCGATCCCGGCTACGGCCACGCTCGTCGACATGTACGACACCACCGAATCCGAGGTGGATATCAAGGTCACTGGTTACCAGTGGAAGTGGCAGTATGAGTATGTCGGCCAGCAGTTCGGTTATTTCTCCAGCCTCGCCACTCCCCGCGATCAGATCGAGAACCGGCAGGACAAGGGTGAGAACTACCTGCTGGAGGTGGACAACCCGCTGATTGTCCCGGTCGGCAAGAAGGTCCGGCTGCTGCTGACCGCTAACGATGTCATTCATTCCTGGTGGGTGCCGGAGTTCGGTGTCAAGAAAGATGCCATTCCGGGGTTCATCAATGAAACCTGGTTCCGGGTGGACGAGCCGGGCACCTACCGTGGTCAGTGTACCGAACTGTGTGGCAAGGACCACGGCTTCATGCCGGTGGTGGTCGAGGCTGTTCCCGAGGATGAATACAACACCTGGCTGGCGGAGCAGAAAGCTGCGGCGCAAAAAGAGCATGAGCTGACCGAGAAAGACTGGACCAGGGACGAGCTCATGGCCCGCGGTGAAAAAACCTACCAGACTACTTGCGCAGCATGCCACCAGCCCGATGGCAGCGGTGCGCCTCCCGCGTTCCCTGCGCTGAAAGGCAGCGCAATTGCGACCGGCGACAAGATGGCCCATATCGATATCGTGTTCAACGGCAAATCCGGGACAGCCATGCAGGCCTTTGGCAGCCAGTTGAGCGAGGTGGACCTGGCGGCGGTGATTACCTACGAGCGTAATGCCTGGGGTAATAACACCGGTGACATGGTCACGCCCAGGAAAATTCTGGATTACAAGAACCAGCAGTAATCGACGCCAGGTAATAACGATCACCAGCCATAATCAACGGCGGTAACGGGGGTTTTCATGAGTGCGGTTGCAGATACCCACGCCCAGGAACATCATCACGGCCCGGCCAAAGGCATCAGCCGCTGGCTGCTGACCACCAACCACAAGGACATCGGGACCATGTACCTGGTGTTCAGTTTCACCATGTTCCTTCTCGGGGGAACCATGGCGATGGTTATCCGGGCGGAACTGTTCCAGCCCGGGCTGCAAATCGTGCAGCCGGAATTCTTCAACCAGATGACCACCATGCACGGCCTGACCATGGTGTTTGGTGCGGTCATGCCGGCATTTGTCGGCCTGGCCAACTGGATGATTCCGCTGATGATCGGGGCACCGGACATGGCACTGCCCAGGATGAACAACTGGAGTTTCTGGCTGTTGCCCTGCGCCTTCCTGATTCTGGTCTCCACCCTGTTCATGCAAGGTGGGGCGCCCAACTTTGGCTGGACTTTCTACGCACCCCTGTCAACGACCTATGGGCCGCCGAGTACCACTTTCTTCATCTTTGCCATCCACATCATGGGCATTTCCTCGATCATGGGCGCAATCAACGTCATCGCCACCATCCTGAACCTGCGGGCCCCGGGCATGACCCTGATGAAGATGCCGCTGTTCGTCTGGACCTGGCTGATCA
>JAXHUV010000382.1:0-1587 GCA_034189445.1 Pseudomonadota bacterium | reverse complement strand
AATCCCGGGGTCACAAGCCGGCGAATTTCCATGAGAACACCATGGTGGAAATTCTCTGGACCATCATACCGTTCGTCATCCTGGTGGTCATGGCGATCCCGGCTACGGCCACGCTCGTCGATATGTACGACACCACCGAATCCGAGGTGGATATCAAGGTCACTGGTTACCAGTGGAAGTGGCAGTACGAGTATGTCGATCAGGAGTTCGGTTATTTCTCCAACCTCGCCACTCCCCGCGATCAGATCGAGAACCGGCAGGACAAGGGTGAGAACTACCTGCTGGAGGTGGACAACCCGCTGATTGTCCCGGTCGGCAAGAAGGTTCGGCTGCTGCTGACCGCTAACGATGTCATTCATTCCTGGTGGGTGCCGGAGTTCGGCGTCAAGAAAGATGCGATTCCGGGGTTCATCAACGAGGCCTGGTTCCGGGTGGACGAGCCGGGCACCTACCGTGGTCAGTGTACCGAACTGTGTGGCAAGGACCACGGCTTCATGCCGGTAGTGGTCGAGGCTGTTCCCGAGGATGAATACAACACCTGGCTGGCGGAGCAGAAAGCTGCGGCGCAAAAAGAGCATGAGCTGACCGAGAAAGACTGGACCCGGGACGAGCTCATGGCCCGCGGTGAAAAAACCTACCAGACTACTTGCGCAGCATGCCACCAGCCCGATGGCAGCGGTGCACCTCCCGCGTTCCCTGCTCTGAACGGCAGCGCAATTGCGACCGGCGACAAGATGGCCCATATCGATATCGTGTTTAACGGCAAATCCGGGACAGCCATGCAGGCCTTTGGCAGCCAGTTGAGCGAGGTGGACCTGGCGGCGGTGATTACCTACGAGCGTAATGCCTGGGGTAATAACACCGGTGACATGGTCACGCCCAGGGAAATTATGGATTACAGGAACCAGCAGTAATCGACGCCAGGTAATAACGATCACCAGCCATAATCAACGGCGGTAACGGGGGTTTTCATGAGTGCGGTTGCAGATACCCACGCCCAGGAACATTATCACGGCCCGGCCAAAGGCATCAGCCGCTGGCTGCTGACCACCAACCACAAGGACATCGGGACCATGTACCTGGTGTTCAGTTTCACCATGTTCCTCCTCGGGGGGGCCATGGCGATGGTTATCCGGGCGGAACTGTTCCAGCCCGGCCTGCAGATCGTGCAGCCGGAATTCTTCAACCAGATGACCACCATGCACGGCCTGACCATGATATTCGGGGCGGTCATGCCGGCCTTTGTCGGCCTGGCCAACTGGATGATCCCGCTGATGATCGGGGCGCCGGACATGGCCCTGCCCAGGATGAACAACTGGAGTTTCTGGCTGTTGCCCTGCGCCTTCCTGATCCTGGTCTCCACCCTGTTCATGCAAGGCGGCGCACCGAACTTCGGCTGGACTTCCTATGCGCCCCTGTCGACGACCTACGGGCCGCCGAGTACCACTTTCTTCATCTTTGCCATTCACATCATGGGCATTTCCTCGATCATGGGCGCAATCAACGTCATCGCCACCATCCTGAACCTGCGGGCCCCGGGCATGACCCTGATGAAGATGCCGCTGTTCGTCTGGACCTGGCTGATCA
>JAXHUV010000381.1:0-1601 GCA_034189445.1 Pseudomonadota bacterium | reverse complement strand
AGCGTCTGAATAAGTATGTAACCTACCAAACTTAAGGGTTATTTGCTTATTATGTCCAACACCGCCATCCGCTATCTCACCATGCTCCGAATGGTGCCGCGCCATCCCCGGGCGATCACTACCACGGAACTGGCCCAACGGCTGGAGGAATACGGATACCCGGTAACCATGCGCTCCATCCAGCGGGACCTGGAGAAACTCAGCGTCGATTTCCCCCTGATGGTGGATGAGTCCGCTAGACCGTTCCGGTGGTCTTTTGAGCGGGACGCCACCATTGACATCATCCCGGCACTGGACCTGCCGGCGGCGCTCACGTTTGAACTCGCTCAGGCCTATCTGAAACCCATGCTGCCACCCAGAGCGCTGGCGCATCTCAAACCTCATTTTGACGAAGCCCACCGAACCCTGCTGCGGGAGCGCAACCCGTTGGGCAAATGGCCGGATCGCATCCGGGTCATCAATCGAGGCCTCGGTGGCAAGCGCCCGGAAATCGATGCCGACGTTCTGGAGACGGTCACCGAAGCCCTGCTGCGGGAATACCAGTGCAACCTCACATACCAGGCCCGCAACTGGCCGGCACCAGAGGACATCCGCGTACACCCCTTCGGCCTGATCTTCCGGGACCCGAACGTCTACCTCATCGGTACCATCAACGGCCGCGAAGGCATCCGCCAACTGGTATTGCACCGGGCAACGGCCGGTGAACTGGTGGAAGAGCCCCTGGAGCGGCCCGAAGATTTCGATCTGGACCTCTACATCTCCTCCGGCGCCATGGGCATCCTGCACTCCCGCAAACCAGTATTCCTGCACCTGCGCTGCGACAAGCCGGTGCTAAATCACCTGATTGAATCGCCGTTGGGTTTTGACCAGGTGACGACTGATATCGATGAGAACGCTTTTGAAATTACCGTGACCGTTGGCGATACCCAGGACCTGCGCTGGTGGCTGACCGCCCAGGCGGTGCATTGCGATATCCTGGAGCCGGAATGGTTGAGGGAGGAGATTGAGGGGACGCTGAGGAGTGGGTTGGAGCGGGCGCGCAGGGCGACCGAAAAGTAGGGTTCAGTTGTTACCCATACGCTGTGTTCGCTAGGCAGGTTCGGGTAGCGATGGGATCCATGTCGAGGCGGCACGGTCCTCAAGTGTCATTGAGGATCCTTTTTTTCGCTTCGGCATAGGCGATATCCCAACTCTCATTGGAAGTAGGCATACCATTAGCACCAAGCGGTGAAACACCACGTTCCCGGCGGCGAGTATTGACCCGCTGGGTGTACTCCTCACTCATTGGATTGACCCCCCGGCGCCGGCCTTTGGCATCGGAACTCGAGTCCATCATGAAATCATACTCTTCCGGAAACCACTCGTAGTGAATTTCCCGGGCAAGGGCCCGGATCTGGTTCTCCAGAAATTCCTTTCTATCCAGTTCCCGAATTTCCTCTTCGGACAAACCCTCCCGCGCTTCCCGATGAAGTGGACCCCGAAATTTGGACAGGTGCCTAAGCTCTGATTCATCATCTCCATAAGGAGGAGAATCATGAGCAAGAAACGCAAACAGTACAGCGCATCGTTCAAGTCCAAAGTCGCTCTGGCCGCGCTCAAGG
>JAXHUV010000380.1:0-1604 GCA_034189445.1 Pseudomonadota bacterium | reverse complement strand
GAGCGGAGTGGCTTAAACGTCAGGCGGAGTATCCCTGGAACAAACGCCGCTGCAGGCTGACCCCGCAGATCGGCAAAATCGCCATGGAGGCCTACAGGGCGGACCATCAGCCTCAGGATTCTCCTGCAGGTTCGTGTTGAGAGTGAAATTGGCGTACTGAATCTGCCAATGCCGGTGTTGGAGGACTACGAACCGTTTGATGCCAGCCGCCATCGTAAACCACCGGAGAAACAGCCCGGGGCGCTTAACCCCTTCGAGAATAAGCAGGAGCCCTATTGGATTGTGAAAGAGGTTTCCGTGTGAGCGAGTATCAGCAACAGCCCCCCTCTCAGGCAAACGGCTTCCGGGCGGACCGCATCCCGCCCCTGCCACCTTCGCCGAAAAAACGGGATCGGCTCGGTGAGGACCTGCAGCCAGTGGGGGATTATGCAGATGTGGAGCCCTATTATCGGGCGTGTGAAGATGCCGAAACTGTCCAACATCAGGACCGGAGCGATCCCGATGCCTTCATCGCCGAGGACTGGTGGTGGGACCAGCGGCAGATCCGCTTCCTTAACGGGAAGGTGTTTGTCGGGCTTACAGCTTTGTTGTTGGTGGTGCCATATGTTTGGGGGGGGGCGATCTTGGTCGGTGGCACGATGTTAGTGTTGTATGGTGCCAATTTGGTTGAGCTGCCAAGGCTGCTTAAATTTATTTGGGTCCTTTTTATAGCCTTGTCATGGATGCCTTTGTCTATCTATCTCCTTATCAAAACCACCCCTTGGGCGGTAGGCACCTTCGCCCTCTTGCTAAGGCCCTTCGATAAACTGTTAGGCAAACTCCTGGACCGAAGCCTGGAATCCGGCGAAAGTGCCTTCAGCCGAGAGACCGGCCAGGTGAGTTTCGCCCTGCCAGATGGCAAGAAACTCACAGCCCCCTTCGAGGAATTCGATGCCTATGTGGAGCGGGTGGTGCAGCATGGTGGCATTTTCTACCGTCTGATCTTTGTTCACCGCTACACGTCCAGGCAGTTTACCCAGACTTCCCTGAGCCGCATTGAACCCACCAAAGAGGAAGTCATGGCCCTTTGGGACATGCTGCAGCGGTATATGGACGTTTCGCAGCCTCTCCCGGATGTCCCGAGACTGGAGCCCTTCCGTCATCTGGACGACGTAACGGCGGAACACGACCAGAAAGCCGGGCGTAATCCCCGTTTCTGGCGTGACCTGGATCTGCAAGCCTGGAAACAGGGAGAAGGAGCGGAGTGGCTTAAACGTCAGGCGGAGTATCCCTGGAACAAACGCCGCTGCAGGCTGACCCCGCAGATCGGCAAAATCGCCATGGAGGCCTACAGGGCGGACCATCAGCCTCAGGATTCCACAGCAGGTTCGTGCTGAGAGTGAAATGGGGGTGTTGAGTCTGGTGCCGATGCCCGCCTCGAATTGCGGGAACACGATGTACAGTCCCTCAACCGGGAATGGCTGCTGACCCGGGTGAAACACACCGAAACCCATGCCCTGCCGCGCATCGGCCATGAAGTGATCGTCTCCTTCCTGGATGGCAATTCGGACCAGCCCATTATCACCGGCCGCACCCACCACGCGGCCAACAACCAGCTCATCGAA
>JAXHUV010000038.1:0-14955 GCA_034189445.1 Pseudomonadota bacterium | reverse complement strand
CACCCACTTTGATCACCTTGATGCAAAGTGACCAGTTAATACAAAGTACACGAGAACGCAACACGTGGACATCATTTACTCTTACCGTTTATTTTGCTGGGATTCATCCGGTGCCGGACCGGTTCAGCCGGTGACGGCGGCCGCACCGGAAGCGCCTGTTCAGGACCAACCGGTCAGGGAGATTGCCCTGCGGGGGCTTGATGAGGAACAGCGGCAATACATGAATCGCTACTTGCTGGAGCATGCGCAGCACAACAGTGTTGGGGCCGGACGGGGCGCCGTCGGCTATGCCCGTCTGGTCAGCGCCAACGGTGCCGGTTATTGAAACCCGGAGCGAGTGTCATCATGCCTCAGTCCTTCATTGATGCTTCCAGAAGTCGAAGCCGTGCGCTGTCAATGCTCGTGGGTCTTCTGCTCGCGCTTGCCGGGCCGCTTCCGGCTGCTGCGGACGAAGATGAGGCATCGGCCTGGCTTGAAAGGCTCGGGCCGGCGTTGAATATGACATCCTATCGCGGTGTGTTCGTTTACGCCCGTGGCGGAAGTGTACACTCCATGCAGATTGCCCATCGCTACAATAATGGTGTTGTTGAAGAACGGCTGGTGCTGCAGGATGGCGACAACGGCGAAATCGTCCGCAAGGGCATGAACGTGGTCTGCGTACTTCCTGAAACGGGCCGGATACAGCTTGATCAGGTCATTCCCTCGGGCCCGTTTGCCGAAGCATTCACCAGCCAGTTGATGCCGGTGAGACGCTGGTATCGGGCAGAAATAAAAGGTGAGGACAGGGTCGCGGGGTATGATGTGGTTTCAGTGGCGCTGAGCGCTAAAGATCCATACCGCTATAGCCATCGGCTTTGGCTGGAGAAATCCACCGGGCTTCTGGTCAAGAGTCATGTCAGCAATGCCCAAGGCGAGGTGCTTGAGCAGTTTCAGTTCACCAGCCTGCACATAAATGAAGACATTCCCGACAGCGAATTCGAGATTGGTACCCAGGGTCAGGAAATCTCCAGAACGCTGGATAAACCGGGTTCCCGGGAATCTTTGGTTCAGCGCATGAACGGGTGGCAGCTTGGCTGGCGCCCTGAGGGGTTCGCTCCCGCCGCGGCGCCCCGGTCCGGTAAAGGGCGGGCAGTTGCCTTCTCTGATGGCCTGGCGGCTTTCTCGGTGTTCGTTGAGCCGACCGGCCCGGTCACCATGCCCACGGGCGCTTCCCTGATTGGCGCCACCACGGTTTACATGCACCAGGTGAAAGAGGAGGGCAAGGTCTTCCTGATCACCGTTGTGGGTGAGCTGCCTCCGCAGACAGCCCGGAAGGTTGCCGAGTCGGTCCGTATTGACGACCCGCTGGCTCTGGGAGCGGGCGAACCGTGATTACCGAAACCGGAAAGGTTGTCGCTGTCAAGGGCGACCGGGTCTGGGTCCAGACGGTTCAAACCAGCGCCTGTCAGAGTTGTTCCGCCCGCAATGGTTGCGGCCAGAAGGTCCTGGCGGCGGCGTCTGGTGGACGCGCCAACCAGATTCTGGTGACAAACTCGATCAATGCCAGGGTTGGCGATGAAGTCACCATTGGTATCGATGAGCAGGCGTTGCTGGGCGCATCTCTTCTGGTCTACGCCTTACCGCTGATCCTGATGGTGGTTGCAAGCATCCTCGGGCACCAGCTGTCCGGTGGCCACGATGGTGCGGCGCTGCTGGCTGCCGTGGCTGGCCTGGCCCTGGGTTTGTTCGCGGGGCGCAAATGGCAACACGCCGGCGGCAGGGATTGGGAGCCCCGTCTGGTCCGGGTAAACCGGATTGGCCCTGAAAACTGTCTGTAAACCCTACGGTTTTGTAAGTTGAAAATCGGCAGGGCGAACCCAAGACTACGCCTACCAGGTGATAAAACTACAGGGGGTACAATATGTCGAGTGCAACAGCAGTTGCCCAACCGTCACGGAATTTTATACCGGCAAGAATGCCGGCCGCTTTGCTAATCGTGCTGTCCGTCATGGTGTTGGTGGTTTGGAGCCAGGCCAGTGTAGCCCGAAGTCTGCCCGATTTTACCGAGTTGGTTGAGGATAACGCCGGTGCCGTGGTGAATATCAGCGCCACGACCGAACCCAGTCGCCGCAATTCCCGCTACCCCGGCATACCGTTTGATGAGCGTCAGCTTGAGCAGCTTCCCGAGTTTTTCCAGGATTTCTTCCGCGGCCCCCAGTCTCCGTTTGGTGGCGGACCGGGCAACTCGCAGCCCCGCCGTTCCATGGGCTCCGGGTTTATCGTATCCCATGACGGCTACGTACTGACCAACAATCACGTGGTTGAGGGTGCTGATGAGATCATCGTGCGCCTGAATGACCGGCGCGAACTGCCTGCAACCCTGATTGGAACCGATCCCCGTTCCGACATGGCGGTACTGAAGATTGAAAACGGCGATGACCTGCCGGTGGTGAAAGTAGGTCAGTCCCGGGATCTTAAAGTCGGTGAGTGGGTCTTTGCGATCGGCTCGCCGTTTGGATTCGATTATACGGTTACCGCCGGAATCGTCAGTGCTGTGGGCCGCTCGCTGCCATCGGAGAACTATGTGCCCTTCATCCAGACGGATGTGGCCATTAATCCGGGCAATTCAGGTGGCCCCCTGTTTAACCTGGACGGTGAAGTAGTGGGTATAAACTCCCAGATCTACACCCGCTCCGGCGGTTTCATGGGGGTCTCGTTTGCTATTCCCATCGATGATGCCATGAATGTGTTCCGCCAGTTGCGCGACAAGGGTTCGGTTTCCCGCGGCTGGCTTGGGGTGCTGATTCAGGAAGTGAATCGTGATCTGGCCGAGTCCTTTGGCCTCAAGCGGCCCCGCGGTGCATTGGTTGCCGAAGTGATGGCGGGCTCACCGGCGCAGAAGGCGGGTCTGCAAGCGGGGGATATCGTCCTCAGCTATGATGGCGACGAGGTTCAGCTTTCTTCCGATTTGCCGCCCATGGTGGGACGCACGCCAGTGGGCGAAACCGCCGAGCTCAGGGTGCTCCGTGGCGGCGAGGAAATCGAGCTTCAGGTCGAGATTGGCCAGTTGCCCGAGGAGGGACGCCAGCAGGCCTCCGTACCTTCCGGTGGCAGTGGCGGACCCGCATCCGCGCCGCTGGGCATGCTGGTCGAGCCCTTGCCTGCGGATATGGCTGATTCCATGGGTGTTGAAGGCGGCGTTGTGGTCAATAACGTTGCCCGGGGTGCCGCGTCCGAGGCCGGCATCCGGGCCGGGGATGTCATTACGGAAATCAACCGCCAGAAAGTGACCTCGGTGCAGACGTTCCGCGAAGTCGTTCGGTCACTACCTGAGGGCAAGGCAGTATCGGTCCGGGTGGTTCGCCAGGGGCGGGCACTGTATCTGGTGATGAAGCCCTGATACTGGTCCGCCGAGTCGAGCTACCGGATCCAAAACCCTCGCCGGTGCCGGAAACGACACCGGCGAGGGTTTTTGTTATACTCGGCGGATCGAAAAATGAGTGGCCAGGGACCGGACCAGCCCGATGATGAACAGACAGGAACTCCCTCTTCGCAAACTACTGGAATTTCGCAACGCCTGGGTCGCCTGGCTGATTTTCGCGGCTGCCATTGCGGTCACCCTACTGCTCTGGCAGGTGTCCATTTGGCTTGTTGAAGACCGCACGGAAGCCCGTTTCCGCACCCAGTCTCTGCAACTCAAGTCCGCCATTGAAGAACGCTTGCTGAACTATGAGCAGGTGCTGGCCGGCAGCGCTGGCCTGTTTGCGGTGGCCGGGGATGTTTCCCGTGACCAATGGCGCGAATACGTCGACAAGGTTGATATCAACCGTTACTACCCGGGCATTCAGGGTATTGGCTATGTTCGCCGTATTGGTGTCCGCCAGATGGCCGACCATATTGCCTCTGTCCGGGCGGAGGGGGTGCACAATTATCTGGTGAACCCACTGGGCAACGGCCCCTACTACTATCCCATGGTTTACCTGGAACCGGGCACGGAACGCAATCGTCGGGCCCTTGGCTACGATGCGTTCAGCGATCCCATCCATCGCCGGGCCATGGAGCGGGCGCGGGATGACGCCGTCCCCACGGTTACGGCCAAGGTGGTGCTGGTTCAGGAAGAGCTTGCTGAAGATCAGGCCAGTTTTCTGATGTACTACCCGGTCTACCAGGGCGGGGGAGTGCCCGAGACCCGGGCCGAGCGTCGCATGATGCTGGCGGGTTACGTGTTCAGCGCGTTCCGGATGAATAACCTGATCGACGGGATTGTCGGCCTGATTTCGCCGTTTCTTGATGTCCGGATCTACGATGCCGGAGTGGTGGAACGGCAGAACCTCATGTACGGCTCCAACCTGGGGTCCCTCGATAACGAATTCAGTTTCCAGATGAGCCAGACCATCAGCCACGATGGTCGTGACTGGCTGTTGCAGACCCGTTCCACGCCCGCGTTTGATTTCCTGGCCGCGGATCCGCGGCCTCCGATCGTTCTGGGCAGTGGCCTGGTGATCAGTGTCTTGCTGTTCCTCTTCGTGCTGGCCCTGATCCGGTCACGATTGCTGGCGCAGATAAGCGCCGGTCGCTATCGGGCGATTACCGAAGGCGCAGCCAATGTCACTCTGGTGATGGATCATGCCGGGAAGGGTCTGTATGCCAGCCCGTCCAGCCTCGATATTCTTGGTTTTGAACCGGACCAGGTTCAGGCGCTGGATTTTGAAGAGTTGGTTCATGGTGATGACTGGCCACGGTTGCAGAAAGGCTTTGATGATTGCGTGCAGTCGCCGGGCAAACAAATGCCGGTTATCCGGGTCCGTATTCGCGATGCTGGCGGGCAGTGGCGGGATATGGAGGGCGCCTTTAACGCCATGTTGTCGGTGCCTGGCGTCAATGGCATTGTGCTTAGCCTGCGCGATCTGACCCAGCTCAAGGCCGCCCAGTCTGAACTGCACCAGCTGGCATTTTACGATCCGCTCACGGGATTGGTGAACCGGCAACTGTTCCGGGACCGGCTGAATCATGTGATCAGCCGCAGCCGCCGAAGCGGTGAGCCGGCCGCTCTCATATTCCTGGATCTGGATGGGTTCAAGCGTATCAACGATACCCTGGGCCATGATGCCGGAGATAAACTTCTGCGCCAGGTAGCCCGGTGGCTGGAGGGGTGCGTCCGTGAAGAGGATTCGGTCGCCCGGCTCGGGGGTGACGAATTCGTGGTCCTGTTGTCCCGGGTCAGTGATTCGGATGCCGCCAGCAAGGCGGCAACGGGAATCCTGCGCAGAATGTGCCAGCGGATCCGACTGAATGATCACGAAGTCGGGGTCACGGCCAGTATCGGTATTACCATGATCCCGCACGACAGCGAGGATGCCGGGACTCTGATGAAATATGCCGATCTGGCCATGTATCGTGCCAAGGAGCTTGGCCGTAACACTTTCCAGTTCTTTACGCCGGCCATGAATATCAAGGCAGCGCGCCGGCTTCTGCAGCATGAGGAGTTGGCCGCGGCCCTGGACAGTGATCGCTTCGTCTTGCACTACCAGCCAAAGGTTGATCTGGCCAGTGAACGGGTTATCGGGGTTGAGGCGTTCCTGCGCTGGCATCATCCGGAGAAAGGGCTGGTGTCGGCCCAGCAGTTCATCGGCCTTGCCGAGGAAACCGGCCTGATCGTACGCCTGGGCGAATGGGCCCTGAGGCAGGCCTGTATTCAGGTTCAGGCCCTGGAACGGGCCGGTTTCGAAGCGCTGAAAATGGCGGTGAATCTGTCCGTTCGCCAGCTCACCGATTCCGGCTTCCTCGATATGATCCGGCAGGTCATTACCGAGACCGGCGTCTCGCCCGAGCGCCTGGAGCTGGAAATACCAGCGGAACTGCTCAATGAAGATCCGCGAATGCTCCGGGAGTTGTTGGTTTCACTCCACGATCTTGGGGTCCGCCTGATCCTCGATGATTTTGGCACTGGCTCCTGTTCACTGGTCGCGTTACAACAGCTGCCGCTGGATGTGGTCAAGATCGATCACCGGTTCATCCGTGATATTCCCTACAATGTCAGCGCCACGGATGTTGCTTCCGCAGTGG
Source organism: Pseudomonadota bacterium (assembly GCA_034189445.1). Taxonomy (GTDB): domain Bacteria; phylum Pseudomonadota; class Gammaproteobacteria; order Pseudomonadales; family Oleiphilaceae; genus Marinobacter. Next base: position 8,910 of record JAXHUV010000038.1, on the reverse strand, counting down.
TTGCTCTGGCCCGGGAGCTCCACCTCACGGTGGTCGCGGTGGGTGTGGAAACCCCGCAGCAACTGAGCTTCCTCAAAACCCATGGCTGTGCTCAATGCCAGGGCAACCTGTTCAGCTATCCGCTGGACGAGGATGCCCTGATCGGCTTCCTGATCAGCCAGTACGAAAGGCCGCTGCTCTCCTGATCATGGCAATGGCGGGCGGTAACCGGTAAAATCACGCCGTTCCCGGATCGGGGGTAGCGGCCCCTCCGGGCTCAATCCTTCGTCTTATATGAGTATTCATTGTCTGTGACTGAACTGAGCCGAATCCGCAATTTTTCCATCATCGCCCATATCGACCATGGTAAATCCACGCTGGCCGACCGTTTTATTCAGGTCTGTGGTGGCCTGACTCACCGTGAAATGGCCGAACAGGTCCTGGATTCCATGGATCTTGAGCGTGAGCGGGGGATTACCATCAAGGCCCAGAGTGTCACGCTCAAATACAAAGCCCGTGATGGTCAGGAGTACAAACTGAACTTTATCGATACCCCGGGCCATGTGGATTTTTCCTACGAGGTCTCGCGGTCGCTCTATGCCTGCGAGGGGGCCCTGTTGGTGGTTGACGCGGGGCAGGGCGTTGAGGCCCAGTCCGTGGCTAACTGCTATACCGCTATTGAACAGGGGCTGGAAGTGGTTCCGGTGCTGAACAAGATGGATCTGCCCCAGGCGGAACCGGAACGGGTGGCCGCGGAAATCGAGGATATCATCGGTATTGAAGCCGCTGATGCGGTTCGGTGCAGTGCCAAGAGCGGCCTGGGCGTTGAGGATGTGCTGGAGGATCTGATCAGGAAGATCCCGCCACCGAAGGGTGACCGAAGTGCGCCCCTGCAGGCGTTGATCATCGATTCCTGGTTCGACAATTATCTGGGGGTTGTCTCTCTGGTGAGAGTAACTGAAGGTACCCTCAAAAAGGGCGATAAAATCGTTATCAAATCCACGGGCAAGGCATGGAACGCCGACAAGGTTGGTATATTCAATCCCAAGCCCACTGATACCGACATGCTGGAAGCCGGCGATGTCGGTTTCGTGGTAGCCGGAATCAAGGATATCCATGGTGCGCCCGTGGGCGATACCATCGTGCACCAGAAGTTCGCCGAGCAGACACCCATGCTGCCGGGGTTCAAGAAGGTCAAACCCCAGGTCTATGCGGGGCTATTTCCGGTCAGTGCCGATGACTACAACGATTTCCGGGATGCCCTGGAAAAACTGACCCTGAACGATGCCTCCCTGTTTTTCGAGCCGGAGAACTCCGATGCCCTTGGCTTTGGCTTCCGTTGTGGTTTCCTGGGCATGCTGCACATGGAGATTATCCAGGAGCGGTTGGAACGGGAATACGACATCGACCTGATTACCACGGCGCCAACGGTTATCTATGAAGTGGTTACCAAACAGGGTGAGACACTGTCGGTAGACAACCCATCCCGGCTTCCGGATGTTGGGTCCATTGAGGAAATGCGTGAGCCGATTGTCGAAGCGAATATCCTGGTTCCCCAGGAGCACATCGGGAACGTGATTGCCTTGTGCGAGGAAAAGCGGGGTATCCAGAAGAACATGCACTTCATGTCGACCCAGGTTCAGCTCACCTATGAGTTGCCGATGGCCGAGGTGGTGATGGACTTCTTCGATCGCATCAAATCGGCCAGCCGGGGTTTTGCCTCTCTGGATTACCACTTTACCCGATTCCAGGCCGCCAACCTGGTGCGGCTGGATGTGCTTATCAACGGCGAGCGTGTTGATGCCCTGGCCCTGATCGTGCACAAGGAGCAGGCTCATCACAAAGGCCGCCAACTGATCGAAAAAATGAAGGAACTGATTCCGCGTCAGATGTTTGATATCGCTATTCAGGCCGCCATCGGTAACCAGGTGGTGTCGCGGGTCACCGTCAAGGCGCTGCGCAAGAACGTAACCGCCAAGTGTTACGGGGGCGATGTCAGCCGGAAGAAGAAGCTGCTGCAGAAGCAGAAGGAAGGTAAAAAGCGCATGAAGCAGCTGGGTAATGTCGAGGTGCCTCAGGAAGCGTTTCTTGCCGTACTGAAAGTGGATAAATAAAAGGCTTTCTTAATGGATATCAATTTCCCCCTGGTACTGGTGGTACTGACCTTCGCAACGGGTCTGATCTGGCTGGCGGACAAGCTGTTTCTTCGGGAGCGTCGCCTGGCTGGGCCCGGTGCCGGCGATAATGGTGCGGGCGGCTCAGCCGGTGAGGCAGAAGAACCCAAAGAGCCGTACCTCGTTGATCTCAGCCGCTCCTTTTTCCCGGTGCTGGCGATTGTTTTGGTGCTACGGTCCTTTCTGGTGGAACCGTTCCAGATCCCGTCCGGCTCCATGCTGCCAACCCTTGAGGTGGGCGATTTTATTCTGGTCAACAAGTACGCATACGGGCTTCGGTTGCCCGTCTTGGGCAGCAAAATCCTTACCGTTGATGATCCTCAGCGGGGCGATGTCATGGTGTTCAAGTACCCGAAAGATGGCGAGACCAACTACATCAAACGGGTCATCGGCGAGCCAGGCGACCGTATCCGATACCAGGGCAAGCAGCTATTTATCAATGGCGAGCTTGTGGAGAGCCGATTTATCGCGAGGCTGCCGCCCATGGAGTTACGCCGGGAAGATCTGGGCGAGGTTGAACACGATATCTATCTGACTCTGGGCCGCCCCGGTGGCAGTGGTGAAGGCGAATGGCAGGTGCCTGAAGGCCATTATTTTGTCATGGGTGACAATCGCGACAACAGTAATGACAGCCGTTACTGGGGCATGGTCCCGGACGAGCTGGTGGTGGGCAAGGCCTTTGCTATCTGGATGCACTGGGAATCCATGACCAGTCTGCCATCCTTTGATCGCGTAGGCGGAATCGAGTAACCCGGACTATCTGGAGCGCAGTGATAATGCAGAAAAACAATCTTTCCGGCATGGGCCGTCAGCGGGGTGCCTCGGCATTGACCATGATGGTTATGGTGCTGTTTTTTGGTGGCCTGCTGACGCTGGTGATCAAGCTTGGCCCCGCCTACCTGGATGACATTACCATTCAGGAAGCGCTGGAAAGCCTTGATGGCACAGAAGGACTCTCGCAAATGGGCCCGGCCCAGGTTCGCACACTGATTAACAAACGGCTCAGTGTAAACAATGTCCGGGGCTTTGATGCCAAGAATATTTCTGTCGATAAAGACGGCGATCTGGTCGTCATCAATGTTGATTACGAGGTGCGCAACAACTTGTTCAGTAATGTGGATACGGTGGTTCATTTCACGCACAAATACGAGATGAAGGGCAAGTGAGCTCACAACCGGATCTCAATCATTTACAGCGGCGTATCGGCTATCAGTTCAAATCGCCGGAGCGGCTTCTGCTGGCACTTACCCACCGGAGCTACGGGAATCACAACAACGAGCGCCTCGAATTTCTCGGTGATTCCATTGTCAACATGGTTATTGCCGAGTACCTGTTTCTGCACTTTGAAAAAGCCCGTGAAGGCAAGCTGAGTCGTTTGCGGGCCAGGATGGTGAAGGGCGTGACGCTGGCAGAGATTGGCCGTGAGTTCCAGCTCGGAAGTTACCTGCGCCTGGGCTCTGGCGAGTTGAAAAGCGGCGGCTTCCGTCGGGAATCCATCCTTGCCGACGCGGTGGAGTCCATCATTGGTGCGATTTACCTGGACAGTGACTTTCACACCTGCCGGGAGCAGGTGTTACGCTGGTTCGAGCACCGGCTGGAAAAACTCGACCTTCAGGACACCCAGAAGGATCCCAAGACCCGTTTGCAGGAATACCTGCAGTCCCGCCAGTTTCCTCTGCCATGCTACGATGTTATTGCTGTGGAGGGCGAGGCCCACAACCAGACATTCCATGTCTCCTGTGCGCTGCCTTCGCTGGACCGAAAAACCACGGGAACAGGCAGCAGTCGCCGGGTGGCCGAGCAGCAGGCAGCCCTTAACGCCCTGAAAGAACTGGGCGTGGAGCATCAGTAATGAACGATATCACCCGACCGGAAAATCCGGACAGCCGCTGCGGTTTCGTGGCCATCGTCGGTCGCCCGAACGTAGGCAAATCAACGCTGCTGAATCATATTCTTGGCCAGAAACTCAGCATAACCTCCCGCAAGCCACAGACCACCCGCCATCAGGTGCTTGGCATCAAGACCGTGGCGCCGGTGCAGGCGATCTATGTGGACACACCGGGCATGCATGAGGAAGAGCCGCGGGCCATTAACCGTTACATGAACAAAGCGGCCACGTCGGCGCTCATTGATGTCGATGTGGTGGTGTTCGTGGTGGACCAGTTGGCCTGGACAACCGCGGATGAGATGGTGCTGGAGAAACTCAGCCGGCTGAAAAGCCCTGTGATCCTGGCGGTTAACAAGGTCGACAAGATTGAAAACCGGGAAAACCTGCTGCCACACCTGGATATGCTCTCAAAAAAGCGTGAGTTTGCCGAGATCATTCCGCTTTCAGCCCTGAAAGAGACCAATCTCCAGCCCCTGGAAGAAGCCGTGGGGCGTTACCTGCCGGAGAGTATCCACCTCTACCCGGACGACCAGATTACGGATCGTAGCGAGCGCTTCCTGGCGTCGGAGATTGTCCGGGAGAAAATCACCCGCCAATTGGGGGCCGAGTTGCCTTACTCCGTGGCGGTGGAAATCGAGGAATTCAAGCGAGAGGGCAAGACCCTGCATATTTCCGCCCTGATCCTGGTCGAGCGTGAAGGTCAGAAAAAGATCATCATTGGCGAAAAGGGCGAGCGGATGCGCCGGATTGGTCAGGAAGCGCGTACGGATATGGAGCGTATGTTCGACAGCAAGATCATGCTGAGGCTCTGGGTAAAGGTGAAGCGCGGTTGGGCAGACAGCGACCGGGCCCTGAAGAGCCTGGGTATGAACGACCTCTGAGGCGGCTATGAAGGGGCCTGAGCTGCAAGAGCCCGCTTATGTCCTTCACCGCCGACCCTGGCGGGAAACCAGCCTGATGGTGGATCTCTTTTCCCTGAACCATGGCCGGATGACTGTCATCGCCCGGGGAGCCAATGGTGCCAGGAGCCCTTTGAAAGCCCAGTTACAGCCGTTTCAGCCGCTGGTTGTGGACTGGGTCGGCCGGGGCGACCTGAAAACCCTGACCCAGGTCGATGTGCGAGCCGGCCCGACACTGACCCGGACAGTGTCCCTGTATACTGGCCTTTATCTGAATGAACTGCTGCAACGGATTCTGCTCGCTGCTGATCCCCATCCGACCCTCTTTGCGGCCTACATAGATGCCATCCGGCAGCTGTCCCACACTACGGATGTGGAGCCTGTGCTGCGGCGGTTCGAGCTCGCCTTTGCCGCCGCCCTGGGTTACGGCTTTGCCTGGGATCTTGCCACCGATACCGGGCAATCCGTCGAGCCCGCCCGGGAGTATTGTTATGATCCGGAGCAGGGTATTGTTTCCGGGCTGTCGCCCGGTGTGCGCCTGCGGAATCTGCCCGGGGAAGTTTTACTGGATCTGGCCCGCGAGGATTTGCAATCGGGCCGCTGTCGGCGGCTGGCGAAACGGGTCATGCGGGTACTTATTGATTATCTTCTGCAAGGGCGTCCGCTGAACAGTCGCAGCCTTTTCACTCACCTTCGGGGAGAATCTCATGAATCCTAGAGTACTGCTTGGCGTCAATATTGATCACGTTGCCACCCTCCGTCAGGCAAGAGGGACCCGGTATCCGGATCCGGTGCAGGCAGCACTGATGGCCGAGGAGGCCGGCGCGGACGGCATCACGATCCATCCCAGGGAAGACCGGCGGCATATCCAGGATCGGGATGTGCTATTACTCAAGGAAGTGCTCCAGACCAGGATGAACCTGGAAATGGCGGTTACTGATGCCATGCTGGCGTTTGCCGAGCAGGTCCGTCCGGAATGTGTTTGCCTGGTGCCGGAGAAGCGAGAGGAACTGACCACCGAGGGCGGCCTGGATGTCGAGGGTCAGGAATCCCGGGTGGCCAAAGCCTGTGAGCGCCTGGCCCGTATTGGTGCCGAGGTGTCATTGTTTATTGACCCGGATTCTGCCCAGATCGATGCGGCGGTGCGCTGCGGCGCGCCGGTGGTGGAACTGCACACCGGTGAGTATGCCGAGACCGATACGTCGGAGGCGGAGAACGCCGCGTTCAAAACGCTTGCCGATGCGGTGGCCTATGCCCGCAAGAAAGGTCTGATCGTGAACGCCGGCCACGGCCTGCATTACCACAACACCGAACGGGTAGCGGCGATCCCTGGCATCAACGAACTGAATATTGGCCATGCCATTATTGCCCGCGCGGTTTTTACCGGTCTGAAAGAAGCGGTCCGGGATATGAAGGCCATTGTTGATCAGGCCCGGGGCAGGGCCTGAATCTGGCGGCCTTAAGTCCGGCAGGCTGCCAGGTGTCGTCAGGTCGTTTCGGCGGTCTTGTGGTGTTCGCGGAACAGCTGTTGCCAGTCGCTCTGGTCGCTCCAGATCTGCAGGCGCTCCATGGCCGAGAGCAGCCGGTCTTTCTGGTGCTCCAGATCCTGCGCAGAGCATTTGATCGCCGTTTCCAGGTGATTGGCCGCGGCCCGCAGTTCTGGTACGCCACAGTAGCGGGTAGCGCCATGGAGTTTGTGAACGCACTCCAGCAGCTCATCCAAATGCTCGCTGGCCCAGAGCTCCCGCACCCGCTCCCGATCCAGGTAGACCTGTTCCAGCAGCATGCTGAACAGTTCTTCGGCCAGGTCGGCCTTACCAGCGGCCAGTTGAATACTCTCATCGACGCTGACGCAGTCCTGCTGCATTTTGCGGGTTGACGGCCGGAGGGGGCGGCGTGTGTCGCGGGCTTCCGGTACCGGAAGCCGGTCGACGCTGTCGTTCTTCGGGCAGACATAACCGGTGTACTCATAAATGATTTCGTTGAGCTGACTACTGCTGATGGGTTTGGGCATGTAGCCATCGAAGCCATGCCTGGTCAGCCGTTCCTGCTCGCCAGCCAGGGCATGGGCGGTCAGGGCAATGATGGCTGTCCGGTGATTACCGGTATCCATCTCCCTCAGCCTGGCGGTGGTTTCCACGCCATCCATACCGGGCATCTGCAGATCCATGAAGACCAGGTCGAAGGGTTTCTGTCTGGCCTTGCTCAGGGCTTCAAAACCGCTGGAGGCACCTTCGGCGTTCAGTTGGCAGTCTTTCAGCAGGGTCATCACCAGCTTCAGATTGGCGCCGTTGTCATCCACTGCCAGTATCCGGGGAACACCGGCTGTGGTCACGGGCCTGGTGGAAACCTCGTAGTCGGAAATCCGTCCGCTGGAATTGATGCCGTGCACCAGTAGCAGCAGCTCGTCGTAAAGAGAGTCGCGGCGCACCGGTTTGGTGAGGTGGCCGCTGGCAAGCCAGGATAGTGGTGTGTCGTGGGTTTCAAGGGTAGGAGTCAGTAACAGTACCCGGCAATCCCGTTCGATCTCCAGGGTACGGACAAGACCACAGTAATGGTTGGAATTGAGCAGGTGGCAGGTAATGCCGACAATGGCGATGGCATAACCGGCCTGGCTTTTCTGGGCCTCATCAATGTGTTCCAGCAGTGCACCGGGTGAGGCTACCCGGTCGACCACCATGCCCCAGTCCCGTAACAGATGTTCCACTGCCAGCCCGGTGGTTTTCTGTTGCTCCAGGTAGATGACCCGTTCCCCACGCAGGGCATCCCTGGGGGCGATGGTTCCACCGCTGGTGGCAAGCTCCGGGCTGAGGGTGAACCAGAAGGTTGAGCCCTTGCCAAGTTCGCTCTCAAGCCCGATTGTGCCACCCATCTCTTCCACCAGCCGCTTCGAGATGGCCAATCCAAGGCCGGTGCCACCGTATTGCCGGGCCGTGGAGGCGTCGGCCTGGCTGAAGGCGTGGAACAGGGATTGCTGCTGGGCCCGGGAGAGACCAACGCCGGAATCCGTGATGCTCAGGCGCAAGGTAACCCGGTTGGTATCGGCCTCCTCCTCTTCCAGGCTTACCCGCAGGACCACCTCGCCGGTCTGGGTAAACTTGATGGCGTTGTTGACCAGATTGGTGATCACCTGCTTGACCCGCAAGGGGTCACCCATGATGTTGTCTGGCACATCGTTGTAGACCAGCGGCACCAGATCCAGGTTCTTGGCATGGGCGGCCGGCGCCAGCATTACCACGACTTCCTCAACGATATCCCGTAACTGGAAGGGTATTCGGTCCAGAATCAGCTTGCCGGCTTCAATCTTCGAGAAGTCCAGGATGTCGCTGATGATGGTGAGCAGGATCTCCGAGGACTTCCTTATGGTGTTCAGATGGTCCCGTTGCTGCCTTGGCAGGGGACTCTTCAGGAGCAGCTCGGTGAAGCCGATGATACCGTTCAGCGGGGTGCGGATTTCGTGCGACATATTGGCCAGGAATTCCGATTTTATCCGGCTGGCCTCCAGTGCTTCCTTCCGCGCAAAATCCAGCTCGATATTCTGGATTTCGATGGTCTCCAGGGTTTCCCGCAGCTCCTTGGTGGCCTGGTCGATGTTTTGTTGCATTTCCGCCTGGGCCTTGCTTAGTTCTTCGGCCATGGCATTGAGCCCGGATTCCAGCTGCTCGAACTCCGGGCCGGCGCCAGTATGGACGCGGGTATCCAGCTTGCCTTCCTTGAGTCTGGCGACCGCCTCGTTCAGCTCGAACACCGGGTTGGTGAACGCTCGGCTCAGGCGCAGCGCAATGGCCATGCTCAGAAGCACGCCGCCGAGAATCAGCAGCAGGGAAATCAGCAGTGCCTTGTAGGTCTCCTTTTCGGTGCGGATATGGGACATCTCCACAACCACCCAGCCCAGCGGCTCCCCCGGATCCGACATGGGCTGGCGGGCGTCCGGGTCGGGCATGCCCTCGGTCATCGGACCCCGGAGTAG
>JAXHUV010000379.1:0-1610 GCA_034189445.1 Pseudomonadota bacterium | reverse complement strand
ATTGTATTGTTGTGTGTTTCAGTTTAATGGTTGACCTGGAAGTAGGGGGACTTCTGTGTTGCATGGAGAATATATAACATTGTATTGTTGTGTGTTTCAGTTTAATGGTTGACCTGGAAGTAGGGGGACTTCTGTGTTGTATGGAGAATATATAACATTGTATTGTTGTGTGTTTCAGTTTAATGGTTGACCTGGAAGTAGGGGGACTCCTGTGTTGCATGGAGAATATATAACATTGTATTGTTGTATGTTTCAGTTTAATGGTTGACCTGGAAGTAGGGGGACTTCTGTGTTGCATGGAGAATATATAACATTGTGTTGTTGAAGAGTCACCTGCCTTTGTCGCCGCCGCGGCCCACGCCACTATGCTGCAGGGGTGGACGGTAATGGTGGTGGTGGTGTGTGTGTGTGTGTGGGGGGGGGGTCACACTTCCTTACTTGCTAGATACTCTTGATTCAGCTATGACTGAGTTGTTGCATGAACAGAGTTACCAACCTTTATTGCCCCGCCGCCGCCGTAGGGAGCTGGATAGCTCAGCCGGTAGAGCCCGGGCTTGTGATCCAGAGGTTGCGGGTTCGAATCCAGCATTGGGAGCCCACATTATTTATCCCGTTGGCGACCCTGGTTTGCTGGTGTCAGTATAATGTGACCAGGGTTCCTTACATCTACCCCAAGATACATGGAAGTAAAACTAGCCAACGAATGAACGAACGCCGCCGCTACCTCTACTTGACAGAGGCCGATAGTGGGTTGGTAGTGGCGGCGGTGTTAAAAAAAAGCACTTCCTTTCTTCCTAAATATCCTTCTTTTAGCTATCACTGAGTAGTTGCGTGGGCAGAGTTATCTCCCTTTGTCACCACAACTGCTTCCACGCGGTAGTAGTGCGGTAGTAGTGGTGGTGGTGGTAGTGGTTCACACTACCTTACACTCTCGATACCCTTGATTTAGCTATAGATATGGCATGGATAACATCTTCTTCCTGTCCCCTTCCGTCTCTAAGGTACGGCAATCACACACACACACACACACACACACACACACACACCCAAACACACCCAAACACACACATTCTCTTTTATTATATGTACTAGCGAGAGAAATCCTCTGGGGCGTTGATTGTTGTGGTTGGTGTGCTGGTTCACGCTTCCTTACTTGCTACATACCCTTAAGCTATGACTGAACTGTTTTCTGACGCTCCTTGTGGACTCTGTCGCCCCCGTCACTGGTGGTAGTGGTGGTGGGCGTTGGTTCACATGTCATTATTTGCTTGATACTCTTGATTTAGCTATGACCGAGTTGTTGCGTGGAAAGAGTTACCTCCCTTTGTCGTCCCCCCTGCCCCTGCCACTGCACGGTGGAGGCTGGTGGTGGTGGTGACGGCGGTGGTTCGCATTTTCTTACTTGCAAGATACCCTTGATTTAGCTATGACTGAATTGGTTTCTGACGCTGTTAAAGATGTGCACCTGACCACCATCGCCGCTGCCGACACCGCCACTCACAGGAGTGTACATGCACAACATCTTCTTCCTCCCCCCTCCCGTCCCTGAGGTACGGCGGCCACACACACACACACACACACACACACACACACACACACAACTATACAAA
>JAXHUV010000378.1:0-1614 GCA_034189445.1 Pseudomonadota bacterium | reverse complement strand
CTGCGTGCCATTGGTGAAGGCCTGGCTGCAGGTGGTGTACCCGCCAGCGTGATCAAGCAGGTTGTTGACGGTGCAAGTACGGCATTGAGAAAGGCCGCATCCTACGTGTTGAATGAGCCCAGCAAGCAAGGCCGTGTCAGAAATTCACAAAAACGCCTGTATGATTTACCCGTACAGCATTTTACCTACAACAGCTTTGAGGTAGCCTTTCGGCTCCCGGATGAGCGGCAAACCGCACTGCTGCAGGAAGATGAGTCTGAAATGCAGCAGATCGGCACCGTACTGGCAGATGCCATTCAAAAATCGACAGATACCAAGGCTGTTGATGAAACACTGGCAAAGCTGAAGATAGAGCTGCTGGAAGCCTTGGAAAAGCTTGTACCACCGTTATCAGGCATCGTCACTGAATACGAGGTTGGCGGTACCATTTTGGGTAATGAAGGCAGAGTGTTCAGGTTGGACCGCGAGACCTCCAAAAAGGTGAAGACTGTACTCCAGCAGATCAGGGGCCGTGAAGAAAAAATCACGACACTTGAAGGCGTTGTGGCCGAAATGGACAGGGATAACCTTAGCTTTACCCTGCGTCAAACATCGGATGGTAAAGACCGCAATTGTACCTTTTCGCCGGATATCTTCGACGAAGTCATGGAAGCTTTCGTGCAAGCAACACCAGTTGCGATCAGTGGGCGTGAAACTTTAAAAAACGGCAATATTGAAGTGTCCATTTTCAACAAGGCAGGCAGTGAGTCAAACCAGTAGCAAGAGTCTGAAAATCGTCTTCCGCACCGATGCCTCCGTCCGGATCGGCACTGGCCACGTGATGCGCTGTCTGACGCTGGCCGACGAGCTTGCTCGCCAGGGTCACCAATGCCGGTTTGTTTGTCGTGAGCATGAAGGCCATCCGGGTGACCTGATTGCCGGCAAAGGCTACGGGTTAACCCTGTTGCCATCCCATAGCGATAACGAGCTGGCCTTGAAAGATCGCGGCTCTGACAACTATGCACTCTGGCTGGGGGTGCCCTGGCAAGAAGATGCCCGCCAAACGCTCGATGCCCTGAAAGCCTGGAAGCCGGACTGGCTGGTGGTTGACCATTATGCGTTGGATGCAAAGTGGGAGCGAGCCCTGGCCAATGCTGTAGGCAAGATCATGGTGATCGACGATCTGGCGAACCGGCCTCACGAGTGTGCGCTGCTGCTGGATCAGAATCTTGGCCGGGTAGAGTCGGATTACGATGGTCTTCTGCCCGGAGGTTGTCAGCGACTGATTGGGCCACGCTATGCCTTACTGCGCCCGGAATTTGCAAAACTCCGGGAACAAAGCCTGAAGCGCCGGCGGCACCCGGAACTCCAGCGCATTCTGATTTCACTGGGTGGCGTGGACCGAACCAATGTGACCGGCCGAGTACTTGAGGCGTTATCGGAGTCTGCATTGCCGACAAGCACTGAGCTGGACATTATCATGGGGGCGGCGGCACCGCATCTGGATGAAGTCCGGCAGCAGGCTGCCCGGTTACCGTTCAGGGCGACGGTGAGTGTGAACGTGAGGGATATGGCGGAACGGATGTGTTTGGCGGATTTGTCTATAGGGGCTGCCGGGAGCACTTCCTGGGAGCG
>JAXHUV010000377.1:0-1618 GCA_034189445.1 Pseudomonadota bacterium | reverse complement strand
CACCTGCCACCATTGAGTGGAAGTAGCGGGTCTGTCCGGGCATTCAGGCCAAAGCCAAAACGCGCCAGTCGGGCGTAGTCATGGAAGAGGAATGATGAATCATCCGGGAGAACTGAAAACGCAAGAGTTGGGTCTGTTTATCGATCTGTACGAGCTCACGATGGCCCAGGCCTATCACAGTGAGCAACTGGAGGATCGGGCCCTGTTTACCCTCCATTTTCGCAAGCTGCCCGAGCATCGGAATTTCATGCTTGCCTGTGGCCAGCACTATGCGGCGCTGCTGGCCACGGCCCTTCGTTTCCCCCCTGAACAGCTGGCGCACCTGGCATCCCTTGATGTCTTCACGGACGACTTCCTTCAGTGGCTTGGCGATTTCCGCTTCACTGGTGACATTCGTGTCCTTCCGGAGGGCACGCCGGTGTTCCCCCACGAACCCCTACTGGAAGTGGAAGCACCTGTGATTGAGGGGCAGTTGCTTGAGACGCTGTTAATGAACTATGTCAGCACTGAAACCGTTCTCGCCTCCAAGGCAGTGCGCATGGTCATCGCGGCCGAGGGGCGCTCCGTGGTGGATTTCGGCATGCGACGCATGCTTGGTTACGATGCCGCCCTCCGGGGGGTCAGGGCATACCGGACCGCGGGTCTGACGGCAACCAGCAATGTTCTGGGCAGCCTGCGCTACGGACTTCCCGCCAACGGCACCATGGCCCACTCCTACATTCAGGCCCATAAGGACGAGATGGAGGCATTTCGCCACTATGCGCGGCTGTATCCGGGCACCACTCTGCTGGTGGACACCTATGACACCATGAATGGTGTCGACAAGGTAATCAGGCTGGTGAGAGATGAAGGATTCGAGGTGGGTGCCATCCGCCTCGATTCCGGAGACTTGGCAGAGCTGGCCACGGCCTGCCGCAAACGACTTGATGAAGCCGGTCTGGACCAGATTCGCATCGTTGTCAGCAGTGGCCTCGACGAGTGGTCGATGCGGGAGATCATTGATGCCGGAGCACCGGTGGATGGCTTCGGCGTAGGCACCAAACTGGGTGTGTCGGAAGACGCCCCCGCCATCGACCTGGCCTATAAGCTGACCCAGTATCGGGAGGAGCCGAGGCTGAAAAACAGCCCCGGTAAAAAGTTGTTGCCGGGGCGCAAACAGGTGTGGCGTTTTCGGGATGCTGACGGTTGCTATAGCTACGATGAAATCTGCCGCGACACAGAGCAGCGGGACGGCGAACCCTTGCTGGTGACGGCGGTTCGCAACGGCCAACCTGTAGCGCCGGAGCCAGACATTGAAGAGAGTCGCGAGCGGGTCAAGCGCGCCCTGGGTGAGATGGGTCCGGCATTGCTGGCCCTTGGCAGAGCAGAGAAAGACTACGACGTTCGGCTCAGCGCTGAACTGGACCAGCTCTATCGTGATGCGCTCGAGGCAGTGTTGGAAAACGGGCCCGATAACCGTGGCTGAGATTCCGCGTTTACCCGAAATCGAGGAAAAAGTAGCGTTCCTGTCAAACGCCGCTTCCTATCCTGTCGAGGCTGATAGCGTGGAAGTGCTCGAAACCCACCTGTCCTGGGTCTTCCTGGTGGGTCCATGGGTTTACAAGCTCAAAAAACCGGT
>JAXHUV010000376.1:0-1636 GCA_034189445.1 Pseudomonadota bacterium | reverse complement strand
AATGGAACCTCATGATTGGAAGTGAGCCGGAGGATGTCACGCTCGCGATCAAACAGCTCCCGGCGACCCAGCAGTCGCAACACCCTGGGCCAGACCCCGGGACGCATGCGTTGCCAGGGTGGGCTGAAACCGGAACTGGTGTTAATCAAAACCAGATTCTGAATCTGGCCCTCGGGGGCATGCTGAGCCCAGTCCAGTGCCACCATACCGCCCATTGAAAGCGCAAGAATGTTGAAGGGACCGGGAATATGTCTGACCTGCCCGGCAACCTTTTCCCGGATAGCCGCCACGGTTGTGGGGCTGTCCTCACGATAGTGCACACCTGTACCGGGCAGATCGACCATGTGGAAGCGGTGATCGGGAAATACCTCCTGAAGTCGAGACGGAAAGCGACCCCAGTGCGCGTGTTCCCGGGTCAGCCCCCGCAACAGAATCCAGTGCATACGAACCTTCCGATTGATGGCTGCCCAGCCCGACTTTGCTAATAGTCTGCCGGACTCAAGGCTGCTATTGCGAATCGCGATACCAGTGCATGATTGCGGCCTCCCTCAACATGGGTTCTTCTTCCCGGACCGGCAACCAGTTTTCGTGGCTGGCAGCGGCGTTAACCAGGAAGTCCATCCAGGCCAGATGGCTGCGCAATACCCGCTTGTGGCGATGGGGAACCAGGGGGTTGAAAAATCCATCCATCCTGAGCAACTGTCGTGGGCGCTTGCGGATCCAGCGCCAGGACCCCATTTCCAGGGTGAGAGGCAGGAAAACGCCCGCGTTTTCACGATTTACCTGTTTGTAGAAGTAATCCCACAAATCACCATGAGTGAGATAATGACGGGACTGGGGTTCAAAACGGTAGTCGTGGTTGGGATAAGCCTGCTCCCAGATCAGCTTCAGCGCCATGACAGAAGCAATACGGCGCATGGGGCGGCGCCGGTAGGCGTAGGGAAACCAGATCTGGTCGTGCATGCCAAAGCCGGAATGACAGTCCAGCGCCACACTGAACGGCCGCCCCGGTAGCAATTCCTCTATCACCGCTTCCAGCGCCTGGTTTTCAGGCTCCATCCCCTGTTCCGGGTCCCCGGTGTACCAGGGCAAGCGGGGGGAGAACCGCTGCCCGCCAAGCAAAAACGCGCTGCGGTCCTGGGCAATGATTGGCGCATTGCGCATCAGATCCACGCCGTTGGGATTACTGCGCTGATTCAGGTACATACCGCCCGGATTGAGAATGGGCAACAGGGTAATCCGCACCTTTTGCAACAATTCCGCCAGATGTTCGTCCCAAGCCACTCTGGCGAGCAGCGACTTCAGCCAGGCCATCACCACCTGGCTACCAATGCGCTCCAGGCCATGCACGCCACCAACGATCAGTACCGCCGGCACATCCGGCCGGGATGAACCGATATCGACCCGGTAAATGGGCAGCGACAGATCCTTTATGGCGACCCGCTCAACCACTTGTGTGGTTATAAGTTCCGACGCCTCCGCCAGCAGGCGCTCAAGACCAACCATCTCCGGGAGGAAGGTGCGCAACAGCCGGCGCTGACGACCATCACGGCTAGCCTGTTCCTGGGTGATCGACGTGTGGGGCGTCAGGTCGCGCAGCTCTGTCATGGCATTCTCCGGTATCAGGTTCGCGGAG
>JAXHUV010000375.1:0-1640 GCA_034189445.1 Pseudomonadota bacterium | reverse complement strand
TGGCAAGGGTTCCACCTATTGCCAGAGCGCGTATATATCGAAGATAATCCCAGTCCATAGTTACTGCATATTTGCAGCGAGAGTACGGATTTTAACGTATTCAAACTGCAAATAAGAACCCTTAAAATAGAATGTAAGTTAAAGATAGATCACTGATTAATCCACCCGATAGACAGATAGACAAAAGGAGGAAGGCGCTATGATTCAGGACCATATCGCAACCGTAAACCCGCTGCCATCCAGTATCCTCCACAACAGTACTGAGGTCAGGCGCCAGTATACCCGTGCCGCGGCAAAACAGGCGGTACAGTTTTTCAGTCGCAAAATGCGGAGCTTTAACCGGAAAGCAACAAACGTTGCGCCGGACATGAGCCAGATGCAGGGCGGCCACTAAGGGTGGCACCCGACTCTGACCCGGGCTTGGCAATCGCTCATGCCGAGAGTGGGAACTAGCAGCCTGTCGGACTTAAGCAATCGTCACGAGCAAGGTGGGAAAGCGAGCGCAGATTTTCTGGATTTTGAGGCGCATAGTGGTTCTATGCAACGAAAAAGCCGGGAAATATGAGCCGTTTTCCCACCGGCGCAGTAGATTAGCCTTAAGTCCGACAGGCTGCTAGGGATTTGAAAGCGCCGGTGGGTTCCACAGGGAGCCACCGCCCCCCTTACCATAAAACACTAACAAGCCCGGTGCTACTTACCAGCAGAAGCACCGCTCCCAACAGCCGAAAGAACACCGGTGATTCAGCCTGGAGCAGGCGGTCATGGGCATAGAGCCCGATAACGTGACCCACAGCTGCACAGGGCAGTAGCCAGAGATGATGGATAAGCTGGAGATCAACACCGGCCCAGACGAGAGCGGCCATCTTGATCAGCACCAGAATAAACCATAGTGCAAACAAGGTATCCCGGAGTTTCTCTTTCGGCAGGTGCTGGGCTGCCACGGCGATAATCAGGGGCGCGCCGATCAGGGAGGTACCGCTGATGTACCCTCCCACCATCAGAAATATCGTATCCGTCGTTTTACTGCCGCTGCGGAACGGTCGGTTGATCATGTAGGAGACCGAATAGAGCGCCACAATTACAAAGATGATGGCACTGAGGATGTCGGGGGGCATGGTGATCAGGCCAAAAACACCAATCAGCTTGGGCACGATCATAATACCCAGTATTCGCCACAGGTATTGCCAGTCAACCGTGCCGGAGCCAGCCTCTCGAAACTCGCCAGCCCCGGTACGATTGTTCATCCAGATTGTCAGGGATGAGAATACCAAAAGATGAACCGCAATAATCGGCAGGAATACGAGCGGTTGATCAAGGACCAGCAACAAAAAAGGCAGAGACAGGGCAGCACCACCGAATCCCAGCCCGGAGCGGACAAAACCACTCCAGACAAAAATCAGGGCGATCAGAAAGTACTGAATTAACGAAAGCTCCGACATCGGCTCCCCGGTCAAGGATAAAAGATCAGTGAATGTTACCTGCCCAGGGAGCAAGTCTGCGGAATTTTCCGATTGATGAGAACAAACGGCAAGAGCATTCTCAAGAACACTCTCAAGAGCAATCTCAAAAAATTTTCAAGAAACCGTTCATACACGGTATATAGGGTCCCATAAAAACGCGCGCCGCTGTGCTGGCAGCCT
>JAXHUV010000374.1:0-1659 GCA_034189445.1 Pseudomonadota bacterium | reverse complement strand
TTAAAAGCAATAACAAAAATTTTGACATTTTGATGTTGGTCAAACTTTTCTAAGTCCAATTTAGTCTTGCTTTACACAACTATTGGGCCTAGCGATTTTTAGGGTCATTTTAAAATCCATCCTAAGAGACCCATGTTTGTTGTTTTTTTAGTTTTGATTGCACACACTGGTCCGTAACAGTTGCGGCTACAATATCAGGGGTCTAATTGTTGAAAGGGGTGAAAATTGAAAAAAAATCCTTTTAAGGAGCAGAATCTGCAATTACATTAATGTGGGTTTGAGTGCCAAGAAATGAACCTGTACCCCAGGTTTGGGCTCACAATTGTTGCTGGCATTGTAAAGAATCGATTTCGATCTGTGCACACATGCAAAAAATGTACATGGAATTTTTTATGATTTTTTTTCTTTTTAGGGGGCCTTTGTCATGTAATATTGGTGTAAGTCATAAGAGGACATTTTTGGCGCCAAAGCTATTAAAGACAGACAAGTGGTTGGTAGGAGGCGCTGTGTCACATATGTTAAATGGCATTACAAATAAGGCACAAATTCAAAATATCTCAGCTCTAACATCATTTTTCAACCCTTGAGAGCCATAAAACTGTCAAAATCTTCTTTTGTCTGTTACAGCCTAACGCATTATCATACGGAGATGAAACAAGATTAAAAAACATCGGAAAAAGGTACAGATCATGATCATGAAGAAAAAAATCACTTAAAAGCAATAATAAAAATTTTGAGATTTTGATGTGGTGAAATTTTTCTAAGTCCATTTAGTCTTGCTTTACACAACTATCTGGCCTACCGGTTTTTAGGGTCATTTTAAAATCCATCATAAAAGACGCATGTATGCTTTTTTCTTAGTTTTGATTGCACACACTGGTCCGTAACTGTTGCGGCTACAATATCAAGGGTCTCATTGTTGAAAGGGGTGAAAATTGAAAAAAAATCCTTATAAGGAGCAGAATCTGCATTTACATTATTGTGGGTTTGTGTGCCAAAAAATGAACCCTTACCCCAAGTTTGGGTTCACAATTGTTGCTGGCATTGTAAGGAATCGATTTCGATCTGTGCACACATGCAAAATATGTACATGGAATTTGTTATGATTTTTTTCTTTTTAGGGGGCCTTTGTCATGTAATATTGGTGTAAGTCTTAAGAGGACATGTTTTGGCGCCAAAGCTATTAAAGACAGACAAGTGGTTGGTAGGAGTAATAAAGGCTTGGAAAAGGTAAATGTGAGTATTGCGCACCTTTTAACGTCTTGAAACTTGAAAATTATCGATGAAAAAAGGGTAAGCGCCACTGTTGTAATGTTGACGCTTTTGGGACTTTTTTTTTTCGAATAGTTGTGCAAAACATGACTATTTGCGAACTCAGTAAAACTGACATTTCTAAGGATTGGTTCGGCCTAGAGACAAAAACTAAAGTGATTTGGAATCCTTATTTTATACTCTACCAATCCCGCTTTGAACCTAGGGTTTTTTTAAAAAAAGTTGAAATATTCTCCAAAAAGTTGAGGTGTTGAGAAGTTGCATCTTGAAACGACCTGTTGCTGCATTTTTAGCTATATCTTTGTCAAATATATTTTTCGTGTTTTTTCTTTTCAGGGGCAGGTGGGCAGTCACGCCAGGAAGGTACCCTGTGATTTTTACGGAAAT
>JAXHUV010000373.1:0-1665 GCA_034189445.1 Pseudomonadota bacterium | reverse complement strand
CCACCCCGATTCTGGCTATCGGTTTGACCCTGGGCGCATTCTTTGCCGGCAACTGGCTGTTCGCTCGCCTTGGCCGGCCCTTGTGTCTGCCGCCGGTTGTACTGTCGTCGTGTCTGCTTGCCGGCGTGATTGCCGTTCTGGCGGTGGATTATCAGACTTACCAACAGGGTGCGCGCTGGCTGACGGTGCTTCTGGGGCCTGCCACGGTCGCTCTCGGTATTCCCCTCTATCAGCAGATGCACCATATCCGTGCCATGTGGCGCCCGATTGTGGTGACGCTGCCAATCGCCGCCACCCTGGCGGCGGTCTACGCCCTGGTTATTGCCTGGGCGCTGGGGGCCACGCCGGAGGTGTTGGCGTCGCTGGCGCCCAAGTCGGTGACCGCGCCCATCGCTATCGGTATTGCTGAACAACTGGGTGGCTCGGTGCCCCTGATGATGGGCGGCCTGCTGATTACCGGTGTGGTCGCAACCCTCTTTGTTGACCTGCTTGCGCGCCTGTTGCCAGTAAAAGACGAGCGTATCCTGGGTTTTGCCCTGGGCCTGAACGGCCATGCCATCGGCACGGCCCGGGCGTTTGAAATCAGCCATACCGCCGGGGCGTTTGCGTCCCTGGGCATGGGGCTGACCGGGGTGTTTACCGCGCTGATCCTGCCGTTGGTGTTTCGCCTCTGAATCCTGCTCCAGATCAGGTTATTCACCTGGTGAATAACGCCATGCCGAAATTTCGATTGCCGCACGGGTTTAAACCGGAAACATTCCGTTGTATAAAAATCAATCCAATGGGGTTGCGTTTTTGGGTGATAATAACAATAATTATCACTAACCCCTCATAATCGTTGGTGAGTTATTGCTATGTACGTCTGTCTGTGCCACGGGGTAACCGACCGGGAGATCCGTGAAGCGGCCGAAAATGGCGTCTCCTCCATGCACCAGCTGGGCCAGGAATTGGGAGTAGGTACCCAGTGCGGTCGCTGTGCCTGCACTGCGCGGGAAATTCTCCGGGAGAGCCGCTCCCGGGATTACCCGGCTCTGGCCAATATGCTCGCGCGACCGGCTTGAGAGCAGTTATTTTCTCGCTGTATTTTTCTCTTGCCCGATAAGGGGCTATCCTGAAAGACTGATTCACCCAGTCATCATGGAGCCCCCGCTATGAAAGGCGACAAGAAAGTCATCCAGTACCTTAACAAGGTCCTCGCCAACGAGCTGACCGCCATCAACCAGTATTTTCTCCATTCCCGCATGTACAAGGATTGGGGTGTCACCAGCCTGGCGGCCAAGGAATACGAAGAATCCATCGACGAGATGAAACACGCGGACCAGCTCATTGAGCGAATCCTGTTTCTCGACGGGCTACCCAATCTTCAGGATCTGAACAAACTGATGATCGGCGAAAACGTCGAGGAAATGATCTCCTGCGATCTGAAGCTGGAAGAAATCGCTCACGCCGTTCTGAAAGAAGCCATCGCCTATTGTGAAGAGATCCAGGACTACACCAGCCGGCAGCTGTTTCGCAGCATTCTGGACAGCGAGGAAGAGCACATCGACTGGCTGGAAACCCAGCTGGAAATGATCGCCCAGATGGGAATCCAGAACTACGTCCAGCTTCAATCATCAGCCGCGGAGTAAAACCAGACCATGGATCTGTCCTGCTTTAAAGCCTATG
>JAXHUV010000372.1:0-1669 GCA_034189445.1 Pseudomonadota bacterium | reverse complement strand
GAAATGGCTGCAAGGCCTGAAGGACAACCTGGCCCGCAAACCCCAGGGCGGCGACCGTGACCAGATCAAAGCCATCTCGGAAGGCGTCTGTGATATCTCCATCGGTAACAGCTACTATTACGGCAACATGCTGCAGGATGAGAACCAGCGCCCGATTGCCGAGCAGGTTCGTCTTGTGTTCCCGAACGCCGAGGGCCGGGGAACCCACGTGAACATCAGCGGCATTTCCCTGACCAGGAGCGCGCCAAACCGCGAGAACGCCATCAAACTGATGGAGTTCCTGTCCTCGCCGGAAGCCCAGCGTATCTATGCCGAGGCGAACACCGAATACCCGGCAAACCCGGAGGTACCACCTTCCGGACTGGTTGCCGAGTGGGGTGAGATCAACCCGGATAAGCTTTCACTGCAGGAAATTGCCGACCACCGCAATGCTGCGGTCAAGCTGGTTGACCGCATCGATTACGACGGCGAGTAATCGCCAGTGGTGAGGGTGGTTTCGCCATCCTCCCTCACCCACCGTTCGGCAGGTGACTGCCAGCACCATGGATGACGCCGGTCATTGCAGGCATCAGGCCGGGTGACTACAATCTGCAACCTTCAACCGGACAGACCCCACATTCAAATACAGGGATACTATGAGCGAGGCCGCAACCAGCGCTAATCCCGGGCTATCCCAGCCCCTGCTGGCAAAGCGCACCTCTCCGAAATGGATGATCAGCGCATTGCTGACCACCGCCATCGTCGCCCTTCCGGTTGTTTCAGTTATTTTCCTGGCGTTTTTTCCCGAAGAGAACATCTGGCCACACCTGATCGAAACCACACTTCCCCGTTACCTGATGACGACACTCAAGCTGATGATTGGGGTGGGTGCCCTTACCCTGGTGATAGGCCTGGCCTCGGCCTGGGTGGTCACCATGTGCGAGTTCCCCGGCCGCAAATTCTTTGAATGGGCCATGCTATTGCCTTTTGCCGTGCCCGCCTACGTCATTGCCTATGTCTACACCAGCCTTCTGGACTACGCCGGGCCGGTTCAGCGCACACTCAGGGATCTGTTCGGCTGGAGCAGTGCCGCCGATTACTGGTTCCCGGAAATCCGCAGCCTCGAAGGCGCCACCTTGATGATCGGGCTGGTCTTGTATCCCTACGTATACCTGCTTGCCCGGGCCGCCTTCCTGGAACAGTCCCCGTCTCTCTTCGCGGTAAGCCGCAGTCTCGGCCACTCGGCGCTGAGTACTTTCTTCAAGGTCGTTCTGCCCATCGCTCGCCCGGCGGTTGCCGTGGGTCTCTCTCTGGTGCTGATGGAAACCCTGAACGATTTCGGCACCGTGGATTTCTTCGCGGTTCAGACCCTCACCGCCGGCCTGTTCGATACCTGGATGAACCTGGGCAACCTCGGCGGAGCGGCCCAGATTGCCACCACGATGCTGATCTTCGTGGTTATCCTGGTGACCCTGGAACGCTACTCCCGAAGACGCCAGCAGCAGTTCGCAGCCCGGGACAACCGGGACCCGATCCAGCGTTTCACCCTATCATTCCAGCGCCAGATGATCTGCGTAGCTGTCTGCGCGCTGCCGGTCTTGTTCGGGTTTGTCATTCCCGGAGCCACACTCGGCCTGTACGCCTGGGAATATTTTGGTGAAAGCTGGAACCCGGATTTTGTCCGCAACAC
>JAXHUV010000371.1:0-1675 GCA_034189445.1 Pseudomonadota bacterium | reverse complement strand
AGTGCAGTCCAAGACCGTCGGGCTGGTGGATGCACCGGGCAACCGGTTTGTGTTCAGCCTGTTTGATGCGGACCAGATCTGGACCCTCGATATGGCCGCTTCCGAGCCGGCGGTTCGCAAATTCGACGCCGGTGACGCCCCCTACGATGCACTGATTACCCCGGATGGCCGCCACTATATCGCCGGTCTCTTCGGCGAGGACGGCTTGTCCATGCTGGATCTGTGGAATCCGGAACAAGGGGTAACCGAGATCCTGCCGGACTATGGCAAGGGCGAGCAGAAACTGCCGGTGTACAAGATGCCCCACCTTGAAGGCTGGGCTATTGCCGATGGCCGGGCGTTTTTCCCGGCGGTCGGGCACCACCAGGTGCTGGTGGCGAACATGGATGACTGGTCACTGGTGGACCGGATTCCAGTCCAAGGCCAGCCGGTGTTCGTGATGGCGAGTCCCGACAACCGGCAGATATGGGTCAGCTTTGCCCACCCGAAAAACGATGTAATACAGGTGATTGATTCGCAGACCAGGGAAATTATCCGGACCCTGGAACCCGGCGAGGCGGTACTGCATATGGAGTTCACACCCCGGGGCGAGGAAGTCTGGGTGTCTGCCCGGGACAGCAACCGGGTGACGGTATACAGCACCCGAACCCTGGAGCCGGTGGCAACGCTTGATGCGGAGAAGCCTAGTGGCATCTTCTTTACCAGCCGGGCCCATGCGCTTGGTCTGTAGCCGTCATCGGGGCCGGGTTGCCCTGGCACTGGTGTTTGGCATGGCGGTGTCGGGGATCTCTGGTGCAGCGGGAAATCCGTCGCCATTGGGGATCCGCATCGAGTCTGTCACGGAGGTGACCGCCGTCGCCCGCCACCGTCTGTCCAGATTTCTGGCCCAGGCCGGCTGTTCGGCGGACGTGCGCTTTGGTGAGTCTGAACAGGATGTCGTGCTTGACTTCAAGCTCGGTGAGGCCGGGTCCGACAATGAGCCGGTGCTGGTGGCAACCAACCGCAACAATAATCGGCCCGCGCCGGTCTGGGTGACCCGCCGAACGGCGGGGGTAGGTTCAATCGCCGAGCTGGCAGGGCGTGATCTGGCGATCGTGGCGGGCCCGGATCCGCTGGGTTCCCGGTTGGCCCTGGCAGCCCTGGCGAAAGTTGGGGTGAGGCCGTCCCGGCAGCAGCTTTATGAAGCCGGGGACTTCAGCTCCGCGCTGGGTCTGTTACTGCACAATAACACCCATGCGGCGGTGTCGGAGGCGGGCTTTGTTGAGCCGATGCTGGAGAAAAATGGCCTGGTTGTTACCTGGGCAAGCAAGCCCGTTTCGGCAGGCGGATGGTATCGGGGAGCGGGCTGGAACATGTCAGCCCTGCTCTGCGAGGATGCTCTGGCAGGACTCACCCGCAGCGGTGATCGCCAGATCTTCGCGGTTTTTCCCGAATGGGTTTACGGTTTTAGCAGGCCCGAGCGCCTGAATTCAGAGGAAGTTTCCCAATGACGTTTTATCAACCGGTTGGCAATGAGATCGAACTTTTCCAGGCTGCCGCCGACAACGGTCTGCCTGTGCTGATCAAGGGCCCCACCGGCTGCGGCAAGACCCGCTTTGTCCGCTATATGGCGGAACAGCTGGACCGGCCGGTGTACACCGTGGCCTGTCACGATGACCTGACGGCCGCAGACCTG
>JAXHUV010000370.1:0-1679 GCA_034189445.1 Pseudomonadota bacterium | reverse complement strand
CTGGGGGCATTCGCTATATCCGCCTTGGGCGTTTCCAGTGTCATTCCAAGATATCCAGTTCCATAAAGGGATTGCGCACCTGGTACCAGATGGTCCTGCCTTCCTTATCCCGGGGAGGTTCCCGGACGGGCGTCACCGGCCAGTCACTGTCCGGTGTTACCTTGAGCATATACACCTCCCGGGTGTAGCGGTCCTCCGAATGCAGGGTGTCCAGCCGGACCATCAGCGCCAGGTCACGGGTTTCAGTATCCGGACCGCTCTTGCTGTGGTCCGGCGGCGAGAACGCCAGTTGCAGGTGCCCGTCCCCTTCCCGGATTTCCAGGTTCGTCAGGATATCATGGCAACAGCGCACCCAGGTTTCCGGGGTATCACGGAACCAGCCCGGGCGTTCCGGCCGGATGCGCCAGGCGCTGAGCCACACCCGCCGGGGCGCGAGCTGGCCCGGGGGCTCTATCAATCCCTCCGCCGTCAGGGCGTGGCAATTCAGCACCAGTTGGTCCTTACCGTCTTCCCCTTCCGCCGGGACCTTCTCCAGGGACAGGCTGTTACCAAGCCGGGCGAACGCCTGCTCGTACTCCGCCAGCGATCCGTTATGGACCTGGCTGGGTTCCCGGGACCAGGGGGTGGTCTGCAGCCACTGGTCGCGCTCGCTCAGATTGTAACGGTTATACAGCCAGGTGCCGCCCAGCTCGAACACGGTAAACACCAGCCCGGCAATGTTCAGGCGGGCGAACAGGCTGGACAGGCGGGTACCGGCGGTAGCCCAGGCCCCAGCCTTGGCGACATCGTCACTGGCCTGTACGACCGCCCATCCCATCTGGACAGACCGGCCAAACCCGTAGGCATTGGTTATGGCCAGCCCGCCGCTGCCCACCATGCCAAGGGCCGCACCCAATTGCGCCTCCACATTACCGGTCCGTACCGCTTCCAGCCAGTTGTTGGCGTGCTTATAGGTGCCGATGGCGGCGCTGATAGCACCCGCGCCGTATGCAAATATTCCCAACCCCACATGCAAGCGGCCCATCTGGATATGGACCGACTGCACGGCGCTGCGTTGCCAGGCCTTGGCCAGGGTCTGGGCCCTGGACGACAGGGCGGTGTCCGACAGACTCTGGGCGGCCAGGAAACCTGCGCCGGTGGTGGCAACAAAGCTTTCAATAAACTTGCCATAACTCATGGCATCTGATGCTTGGGCTTTAGCCTCTGAAACAACGTTAAAGAAATTCACCAACTGCGCCACAAACACCAACACACCCAGCCCATCCCCCAGCAGGTTCACCCGTGGCGCAGAGGTCAGGCCCTGGCGGATGTGGCCCATCAGGGTGCCCATCTGCTGCTGGTCTACGGCGGGCAGCAGCAGGGCGATGCCCGCCCTGCCCGTGTCCGCCGGCGCCAGCTTGAGGCCGGTATCGGTCTCCTCCACCGGGCTGAGGGCCCCGGCCAGGCGCCGGCCCAGGGCCCGCTGTTCCTCCCGGGTGGCCTTGAACTCGTTGACGATGCTTTGCGCCCGCTCGGACTTGTGGCCGTGGGTGGCCTTGGCCACGTCGTGGTCGTGGGTCAGGGTTTCCAGCCGTTCGTTCAGCGCCAGCAGTTGTTCCAGGTTCTGGCGAAAGGTGGCCAGCTCCGGTTCCGAGGCCACGCGGAACTCTGCCTCACCGGCCCGGATGGCCTTGAGCATC
>JAXHUV010000037.1:2996-15136 GCA_034189445.1 Pseudomonadota bacterium | reverse complement strand
AAATACGCCAACGTCTTTGGTCAGTGGCTCTGTGATTCCGCCGAGCAAGATGAGCGCGTAGTGGGCATTACCCCCGCTATGTGTGAAGGTTCGGATCTACTAGCCTTCTCACAGCGTTTCCCGGAACGCTATTTCGATGTCGCCATCGCCGAACAGCATGCAGTCACTTTGGCTGCGGGCCTGGCCTGTGATGGGGCCAAACCGGTTGTCGCCATCTACTCGACGTTCCTGCAGCGGGCCTACGATCAACTGATCCACGATGTCGCGATACAGAACCTGGATGTCTTGTTCGCTATCGACCGTGCGGGGCTGGTTGGTGAAGACGGCCCGACCCACGCTGGCGCCTTTGACATCAGCTACCTGCGCTGTGTACCGAACATGGTGGTGATGACACCCTCGGACGAGAACGAAACCCGCCAGATGCTTCAGACCGGCATGCTGCATGAAGGGCCGGCGTCGGTGCGCTACCCACGGGGAACCGGACCCGGCGCCGGCATACAGCAGGAGTTAACACCGCTGGAGATTGGTAAGGGACGCAGGATACGCAGTGGTAATGGCGTAGCCATCCTCAACTTCGGCACCCTGCTGGCTCCGGCTCTGGAGGCTGCGGAAGCCATCGGCGCAACGGTCGCCGACATGCGCTTCGTGAAACCCCTGGATGAGGAACTGCTGCTCGAACTGGCCGAGCAACATGAGCTGCTGGTAACTCTGGAAGAAAACGCCATTGCCGGCGGTGCCGGCAGCGCCGTGACCGAACTCCTCAACAGCCACCTGATCTCCATGCCAGTACTTCAACTCGGCCTGCCGGATACCTTCATGGGCCACGGCAAACGCGGGGAACTGCTGGCCGAGTGTGGTCTGGACGCCACGGGTATTGAATCCGCTATCCGCACACGGATGGAAACCCTCCACCACCAGAACCTGAAAGTCGTCAAATAAACAAAAGGACTGCGGGACAGGCTTCCAGCGGGATATGGACAGATCCCCCAGCCATTGCCGGATATGCCGAGGCTGGAGCCCTTTCGCCACCTGGACCCAAGACCGGCTCAGACCTCCGGATCATCGTCCTGGTGCGTCTCCATCAAGTGGCCCAGCTTGCTCTGCTTGGTATTGAGGTAGTGTTCGTTGTGGGGGTTTCGGCCCACGTGCAAAGGCACCCTCTCGGTGATGTTGATGCCGTAGGAGGACAGCGCTTTTACCTTGCGGGGATTGTTTGTCATCAGCCGCAGGCTCTTGATGCCCAGGTGCTCCAGCATGTCCTTGCACATGCTGTAGTCCCGAAGATCAGCCGCGAACCCCAGACGTTCATTGGCTTCGACGGTATCAGCGCCCTGATCCTGCAGGTGGTAGGCGCGGATCTTGTTCAGCAGTCCGATGCCACGGCCTTCCTGGCGCAGATACATCAGAATCCCCCGCCCCTCCCTGGCGATGCTTCGCAGTGCCTCTTCCAACTGGTAACCACAGTCACAACGCATACTGAAGAGCGCATCACCGGTAAGGCACTCGGAGTGGGTGCGGGCAAGCATGGGCTCGTCACTGTCCAGGTCGCCCAGGGTCAGGGCAACATGTTCCTTTCCGGTGTCGAGTTCTTCGAAGCCGTGCATACTGAACACTCCGAACGGAGTCGGCAACCGGCAGGTCTGGATGTAACGAACAGCCACAGTGTTTCCTCGTGGTTCAGTCAATCGGGCCGGGCATTCTAGCACGGGCCGGCCCGCTTGGCGTAGTCCCGGCACCGTCGCCCCTTCGGAGTGGTCTTGGTAGCCAACACTTACGAGCACGGCGGTCCGCCAGATCAGGGGCCTTATCGGCGCCCCATCGGTGACGACCACCAGAAGCGGATACCGGCGATGCCCTGCCCGCCTTGCCGACGGGCTTCCTGAACATCGCCGGGCGACATCCCACCGAGGGCAAATACCGGCAGAGCAGCTTCGGACACCAGGTCGGCAAAGGCCTGCCAGCCCAGGGTCGGCGCACCTGGATGACTTTCTGTAGGCTGCACGGGCCCCAGAGTCACGTAGTCCGCTCCGATAGCCGCCGCATGATCGAGTTCCCGCCTGTCATGGCAGGAAACGCCCAGCCAGAACTGAGCCGGAACGGGTCTGGCCGTGAGCCTTGCCGCCTCGTGCCAGGGCAGGTGCAGGCCGCGGGCACCGGGTGTGGCGCGAAAGACCTCTGGGCCACCATGCACAATCAGGGCGGCCCCGGCTCCTTCACAAACCGGCACCGCTGTCGCCGCCAACTCCCGATAGGCCCGCGCACTCATGGTCGGCGCCCGGAGCACCACCAGGGGTGGCCGGGACGCTTCGAGGCCCGCCCGAAGGCGTGCAATCACCTGGTCCGGATCAGTCGCTGCTCCGGTGATCGCTAGCTGCCGGGGCAACCGCAGAGCGCGAATGATTGGCCGGTTGGCGGCGGGGAAATCCTTATCCCGAAGCTGCTCCGGGCTAACCCATTCAACCGGCTGCCCCTCGCACCCCTTGGCTTCGCCTTCGGCGGCTCTGGTTTCCCAGACATCCAGGAAAACCCGTTTGTCACCGTAGTCATGGTGAATGCCGATCACAGGCTCGAGCGAGGCCTCAGGCACGCGCAGACTGGTTTCCTCGGCGATCTCCCGCACCAGCGCCGCCTGAACACTCTCCCCCGGCTCCACCTTGCCCCCGGGAAACTCCAGCAACCCCCCCAGATGGACATGCATCGGCCGCCGGGCAATCAGCACCCGTCCTTCCCGGACAATAACCGCAACGGCAACGTGAACTTCTTTCAGCCAGGTTTCCGACGCGGACATGGTCAGGTTCGGTACTCGGCGTTGATAGTGACGTAATCGTGGGAAAAGTCACAGGTCCATACCGTCTCCCGAACATCACCCCGCTTGAGATCAATGGCAATGGTGATCTCTTCCCGATCCATCACGGCCTGTCCACGGGCTTCCGAGTAGTCCTCGGCCCGGCCACCGTTGCGAACCAGGCAGACATCGCCCAGGTAGATTTCCAGGGCGTTGAGATCCAGCCCGTCGACACCGGCGCGTCCCACCGCCGCCAGTATCCGGCCCCAGTTGGGGTCCGAGGCGAACAGTGCGGTCTTGACCAGCGGCGAATGCGCCACGGTATAGGCCACATCCAGCGCCTCCTGCTGGCTGGCCGCACCGCTGACATTGATGGTGACAAACTTGGTTGCCCCTTCGCCGTCACGGACAATGGCATGGGCCAGCTCCAGATAGACTTTTTGCAGAGCCTCCCTGAGCTTCGGCAGCGCCGGGCTGGAGGCCGTGATCTCGGGGCCGGGGTATTGTCCACTGGCCATCAGCATGCAGGCGTCGTTGGTGGAGGTATCGCCATCGATGGTAATGCGGTTGAAGGATTGCTCCCCCAGTTCGGAGGCGAGCGTCTGCAGGAGCTCGGGCGCAATCCGGGCATCGGTGGCGATGAAACCCAGCATGGTCGCCATGTTGGGGCGAATCATGCCCGCGCCCTTGCTGATACCGGAGATGGTTATCGTATGGCCCTCCAGTTCCAGCTGACAAGAGGCACCTTTCGGGCGGGTGTCCGTGGTCATGATGCCACTGGCGGCTTCAGCCCAGCGATTCTCAGCCGTGTTGGACAAAGCCTCCGGAAGCGCGCCAACAATCTTCTGCACCGGCAACGGCTCGCCAATCACTCCCGTGGAAAATGGCAGAATCTCGGCCTCAGTGACGCCCGCCTGCGTTGCCAGGGCCTGGCAGCAGGCCACCGCATCCCGCATACCCTGCTCACCGGTACCGGCGTTGGCATTGCCGGTATTGATCAACAGGTACCTGGGCGAGGTCGCGGCCAGATGCCGGCGGCTGAGGGTAACCGGTGCCGCACAGAACTGGTTTTTCGTGAAAATCCCGGCAACCCGGCTTTCCGGGGCCAGCTCAAACACAACCAGATCCTTGCACCCCGGTTTCTTGATGCCGGCACTGGCTATGCCAATTTTTACCCCGGCCACTGGGTGAAGCTCAGGTAAGATTCCCGGACCTACCGCCATTCCGTCGCTCCTCTGTCTTTAAACTTTTACAAGAGACCCGTCGGCCCACTCAAAACGAAAAAACCCGCAGTCCCCAGCGTTTGCTGGCAGATTGCGGGTTCCGGATTCCTGATCAGCTTACCGAATCAGCTGACTTTGCCATGACACTGCTTGTACTTCTTGCCGGACCCGCAGGGACAGGGCTCGTTGCGGCCCACCTTTCGCTCCTGTCGCACAAAAGTTTCCGGGGTCGGCTGCCGGGGCCGGGCATCATCCGAGTCGCCCTCGCCCTCGCCCTGGTTCTGGGCCGTGGCACTGGTCTCATCGTGGCGCAGACGGGCCCTGGCAAGCTCTTCTTCCAGTTCCTGCTTGCGACGACGCTCGACTTCTTCCATCTCTTCCCGGCTCTGGACACGCACATGGCAGAGCACCCGGGTGACATCCCGTTTCATGGTATCAAGCATGGTTTCAAACAGGTTGAATGCCTCGCGTTTGTACTCCTGCTTGGGATTCTTCTGGGCATAGCCCCGCAGATGAATACCGCGGCGCAGATGATCCATGTTGGAAAGATGCTCTTTCCACAGGGTATCCAGCACCTGCAGGAATACCTGTTTCTCGAACTTACGCATGGCCTCGGAACCGGCAATTTCCTCCTTGGTTTCGTAGGCGGCGACAATTTCGTCCAGAATCTTCTGTCGCAGGCTCTCTTCGAACAGCTTGGTGTCTTCTTCCAGCCACTTCTGAACCGGCAGATCAATCGCCATCTCGGACTGGAGCTGGGCCTCCAGCCCGGCGATATCCCACTGTTCGGGCATACTCTGGGGCGGGATGTGTTCACTGATCAACGAATCGACAACGTCTTCGCGGATGGTCTTGACCATTTCCGAAATGTCATCGGAGGACATGACCTCGTTGCGCTGCTCATAAATCACCGTACGCTGGTCGTTTGCGACATCGTCGTATTCCAGCAGCGTCTTCCGCATGTCAAAGTTGCGGCCTTCCACCTTGCGCTGGGATTTTTCGATGGCATTGGTGACCATACGGTGCTCAATGGCCTCCCCCTTCTTCATGCCCATGGCCTGCATCAGGCTCTTGACCCGGTCAGGGGCAAAGATACGCATGAGGTTGTCTTCCAGGGAAAGGAAGAACCGTGAGGAACCGGGGTCGCCCTGACGACCGGCACGACCGCGAAGCTGGTTATCAATCCGGCGGGATTCGTGGCGTTCGGTACCGACAATATGCAAACCACCGGCGTCGAGCACCAGATTGTGGCGCTCGGTCCATTCCGCCTTCACGCGGGCAATCTCTTCTTCCGAAGGATTCTCCATGGCCGACACTTCGTGCTCCCAGTTACCGCCCAATACAATGTCAGTACCACGACCGGCCATGTTGGTGGCAATGGTGACCGCGCCGGGACGACCCGCCTGGGCAATGATATGGGCTTCGGATTCGTGCTGCTTGGCGTTCAGAATCTTGTGTTCGATCCGTGCCTTTTTGAGCAGCATGGAGAGTAGCTCGGACGCCTCGATAGATGCGGTACCGACCAGGATCGGACGCCCTTCGGCGGTGACATCCTTGATCTCGTCAATGATCGCGTGGAATTTCTCTTCCTGGGTCAGATACACCAGGTCGTTGTAATCGGTCCGCTGGATCGGCTTGTTGGACGGAATGACCACCACATCCAGGCCATAGATCTGGCGGAATTCGAAGGCTTCGGTATCGGCCGTACCGGTCATGCCAGCCAGCTTGTCATAAAGCCGAAAATAATTCTGGAAGGTGGTGGAAGCAAGCGTCTGGCTCTCGGCCTGGATCTTCACGCCCTCTTTGGCCTCAACCGCCTGATGCAGACCTTCACTCCAGCGGCGACCGGGCATGGTACGACCGGTATGCTCATCGACAATGACCACCTGGCCGCCCTGGACAATATAATCCACATCTTTCTGGAACAGGTGATGGGCTCGCAATGCCGAGTGAACGTGGTGCAACAGGCTGAGGTTGGCTGCGGAATACAGGCTCTCACCGTCCTTCAGAAGGCCACGCTCAAGCAGCAATTCCTCGACTTTCTCATGGCCGCTTTCCGTCATCTCGACCTGGCGGGACTTCTCGTCAATAGTGAAGTCGCCGGTGGGCTCACCTTCGTCTTCAGGCACCTCACCTTTTTCCAGGCTGGGAATCAGTTCATTGATGGCCTGATACAGTTTTGAGTTGTCTTCCGCGGCACCGGAAATGATCAGCGGCGTTCTGGCCTCATCGATCAGGATCGAATCCACTTCGTCCACGATCGCGTAGTTCAGCCCCCGCTGCACTTTGTCTTCGGTACTGAACGCCATATTATCGCGCAGGTAATCGAAGCCAAATTCGTTGTTGGTGCCGTAGGTGATGTCAGTCTGGTAGGCTGCCCGCTTTTCTTCGGGTGGCTGCCCGGCAGCGACAACGCCGACCTGCATGCCAAGGAAGCGGTAGAGTTTGCCCATCCAGTCAGCGTCACGACGGGCCAGGTAATCGTTCACGGTAACAACGTGGACACCCTTGCCGGACAGTGCATTGAGATACACAGCAGCAGTGGCGACCAGAGTTTTGCCCTCACCGGTCTTCATTTCCGCGATCCGGCCCTCATGCAGAGTGATAGCGCCGATCAGCTGAACGTCATAATGGCGCATGCCCATGACCCGGCGACCCGCTTCACGCACGGTTGCAAAGGCCTCGGGTAGCAGGTCATCGAGAGGTTCGCCTTCGTCGAGTCGTCGACGAAACTCTACGGTCTTGCCTTGCAACTGGGAGTCGGACAGATTGCCATACTGTTCTTCAAGCTCATTGATGCGTATAACAGATTTACGCATTCTCTTGATTTCTCTGGCGTTTTTACTGCCGAATATCTTGGTTGCAAGCTTTGTGAACATAGACCACTGCTTCTTTGATTAAAACGGAGGAAGCCGGCATTCTAACCTTATTTTATAACAGGACAAAAGTCGCCAAATGCGGCACCGGATTCACGGATAAAAACTGGGCGATTGGCGGAGAGGCACGGCACTGAAAACCTCGGTCGAGCCGGAACCGAATCAGCGACTCGCCCGCTTGATGTAGTCTTCCGGATTTTCAGACTTGCCATTCCGGATGACTTCAAAGTGCACATGAGGGCCGGTTGAGCGCCCGGTGCTGCCCATCCGCGCCACCACCTGACCCTTCTGGACAACATCACCCACCTTCACCCTGGTGGTCTTGCAGTGGGCATAGCGGGTTATCAGGCCATCACCGTGATCGATTTCCACGAGATTACCGTAGCCATGGCGCTCCCCGGCATAGCTAACCACACCAGCTGCGACCGAGATAATATCGCTGCCATCCTTGCCGGCCAGGTCAACCCCGGCATGCCAGGTACGCTTGCCGGTAAACGGATCAGAACGGTAACCGTATCTGGAGGACAGCCAACCCCAGGTTATCGGGCGACCCTCAAGGTAGAGTTCGTCTTCGAGCCGCTTGCTGGATGCCAGCTGATCGAGTAACCGCAGTTGCTGTTCACGGTCTTCGATCCGCCACTCCATTTCCTCGATCATGCGAGTCAGCTCAGGCGCGGAAAAGGAATCGCCTGACAAGGCGTCTTCTGGGCCACCAACAGCGGCCGGCTGATCGAAGTTGAATTCATCGCTGGCCACCAGGCCGGATTCCACGAAACGCTGGCCCAGGGCATCAAGGCGCAACAAACGCCCCTGGATATCACCCAGGCGCAGTGTCAACGCATCAACCTGTTGCTGGACGTTCTGCTCAATACTGGCCAGCTCCGCCTTCTGCCCCGCCAGCTTTTGCTGCCACTCGGCCACCAGCCCGGAGTTGGTGGGCTCTCTGCCCTCAACCTGGCCAACCGCCACCTGGTAACCGGCCCAGCCAGCGGCGGCGAGCATGGAAAGCACCAAAAACAACAGGCCGGCAAAAATAGTACCATTAACCGGCAACACACGGGACTGTCCGTGGTGTTTACCAACGACAATAATGTTCATATCATCTTCTGGTTTCATCATTGAGTCGCAACCACATCCTGTAGTGTTGCGCCCCGGAATAATCCGAAGGGGTCTGCCATCCTTTGGCAACAGCTATATACTGAAAAAATTGCAGCGCCCGGTAGACATCCTCATTTATCACAATGTAAAACGAGTGTAATACAGGCACTACGCACAAACCGTGCCGAAGTGTAACCAATCGTAAGCAGAGCCGTCGAGTGAAAACGCCGTTATGAAACGAAAAAGCGAACAAAAAATGACCTTCGGCGGGCCTGGCAAGACCCCGGTGCTCAGGGATCTCGTTGCAAGGGCCGAACTCCATCGACAGGCGGAGGAGGAAGTTCTGGCAGCCCTTCCGCAGGATCTGGTCAAGGGCGCACGCTTTGTCAGCTGCAAGGACGGCGAACTGGTTCTGACCGCCGAAACCGCCGGCAAAGCCAGTCAGATCCGGTTCCGTCAACACGAGATTATGGAAAACCTTCGAGAGAACGAACTATTCCGTTTTGTCTGGAAACTGAAGGTCAAGGTTGCCCCACCCAGATTCAGGGAAAAACCGGCGTTTAAAAAAGAGCCGCTAAGCAAGGAAAATGCCCGGCTCCTTAAAGAGGAAGCCGGGCACACGAAGGATAAAGCATTACGCGAGGTTCTCGAAAAACTCGCCAGCCACGTCCGGGATTAAAGCATCCTGCTTCAACCCGCCGCCAGCACGGGCTTCACGTAGGAAATCGGGGCAGCGGCCTCATCATCAAAGGTAACCACTTCCCAGGCATCCTTTTCTGCCCTGAGCTTGCGCAACAGCTTGTTGTTCAGGTCGTGGCCGGATTTGATACCCCGGAATTCACCAATCAGGCTATTGCCCAACTGGTAGAGATCACCG
This sequence comes from Pseudomonadota bacterium, assembly GCA_034189445.1. Classification (GTDB taxonomy): domain Bacteria; phylum Pseudomonadota; class Gammaproteobacteria; order Pseudomonadales; family Oleiphilaceae; genus Marinobacter. Next base: position 6,277 of record JAXHUV010000037.1, on the reverse strand, counting down.
ATGGCATCAAGCAGCTTGTGCTTCACGAATTCGTCGTCATAGCGCAGCCCGTCTTCGTTGAGGATTTTGTAATCATCAACGACGATGGCATTATCCACACTACCGCCAAGGGCGAGGTTCATGGCACGTAATTTCTCGATGTCACGCATGAACCCGAAGGTCCGCGCACGACTCACTTCCTTCACAAAGGAGGTACTGGAAAAATCGACGGTTGCCGTCTGGGTCCGGCCTTTGAACACCGGGTGATCAAAATCGATACCGAAGCTGACCTTGAAACCTTCAAAAGGCAGCAGGACCGCTTTCTTGTCCCCCTCTTCAACCATTACCTCACGCTTGATACGGATGAAACGCTTGGCTGCATCCTGCTCACCAATACCGGCGGACTGCAGAAGAAACACAAATGGACCGGCGGAACCGTCCATGATGGGCACTTCCGCGGCGCTAAGTTCGACGAAACAGTTATCAATCCCGAGACCAGCCATGGCCGACAACAGATGCTCCACGGTCGCCACACGGACACCGTCCTTTACCAGCGTCGTGGACAGCAGGGTCTCACCCACATTTTCCGCACAGGCACGAATCTCAACCATGGGGTCAAGATCGGTACGGCGGAAGACAATGCCGGAGTCCGTCGGCGCGGGCTTGAGGGTCAGGTAAACCTTCTCACCCGAATGCAAGCCAACACCGGTGGCACGGATGGTGTTTTTAAGTGTCCGTTGTCTGATCATCGGTCCATAATTCCGTCACAAAAAGGCGATATTCTAGGCAAGATTCTGCCCTAAGGATATCAGAAAGCAAGACTGAATACCATTTAACCAATCCGTTGTTGCTGAACAATCATTCAGCGCAACCCATGGCAATCAGCGCACGTATTTACCGGTTTCCGGGTTCCATATTTCGCATACCAACCGGAACCGGATCACAATTGCGCCAGAATATCAGTCAGCCTGCCGGCGGAGGAATGCGGGAATATCGAGATAGTCGACACCCTGCTCCGCGCTATCCTTGCTCTGGTCGATAGCCACGTTGCCATGGGAAACCGCCCGGCGACGCAGAACAGCAGGGCGGTCCAGCTGGTTGTAATCGGTTTTCCCATCCAGGGTACGGGTATTGTCCACCACCTTGGTCGGCTTCTCACGATCACCACCCAGACCAGTGGCAACAACCGTCACCTTCAGTTCGTCGGTCATTTCCGGATCAATGACGGTACCGACAACAACCGTGGCGGAGTCGGAAGCAAACTCACGCACAATATCGCCAACCTCGGAAAACTCGCCCAGATTGAGATCCATGCCGGCGGTGATGTTGACCAGAATCCCCTTGGCGCCCTGCAGGTTGATGTCTTCCAGCAGCGGGCTGCGTATAGCGGCTTCGGCCGCTTCCCGCGCGCGGTTTTCGCCGGTTGCCCGAGCAGTACCCATCATCGCCATACCCATTTCCGACATGACCGTCTTCACGTCGGCAAAGTCGACGTTGATCATACCATTACGGGTAATCAGATCGGCGATACCCTGCACTGCGCCCAGAAGCACATCGTTGGCTGCGGCGAATGCGTCCAGCAGGCTGGTTTTCTTGCCCATGACCGCCAACAACTTTTCGTTGGGAATGGTGATCAGGGAGTCAACGCTTTCTTCCAGCTCTTTCAGACCCGATTCGGCAATACTCATGCGTTTGCCGCCTTCGAACGTGAACGGCTTGGTGACAACGGCGACCGTCAGGATACCCAGCTCACGGGCCACTTCCGCCACAATCGGCGCGGCACCGGTGCCGGTACCGCCACCCATGCCCGCGGTAATGAAGACCATGTCCGCGCCCTTGATGGCTTCGGCGATGCGATCGCGGTCTTCCAGGGCGGACTGACGACCAACCTCGGGGTTGGCGCCGGCACCCAGGCCCTTGGTGATATTGCCACCGAGCTGAATGATCTGGCGCGCATCCATATCGGTCAGCGCCTGGGCATCCGTGTTGGCGCAGATGAATTCCACACCTTCGATGTCGCTGTTAAGCATATGGCGAACGGCGTTACCGCCACCACCGCCTACACCGACGACTTTAATGACAGCGTTTTGCTGGACATTATCGACGAGTTCAAACATTTCCCCTACTCCTTCGTGCTGTTTTCAGCCCTTGTTCCAGGCTGTTTGTTCGAGATTGTGTTTTCGAGATACCTTCGTTCACTGCACGCCCGGCACCGTCAGAAATGACCGGTAAACCAGGCTTTCATGCGTTCAAACAGCGAGGGTGCATCTTCACCCTTGAGCACCGGTGCCCGCCCCAGATCCATCTGGCGGAAACCGTGAATCAACAACCCCACGCCAGTGGCGTAGATCGGATTATTGACCACTTCCGTCATGCCGGAGACCGCCTGCGGACAGGCCAGCCTTACCGGCATATGGAAGATTTCCTCGGCCAGCTCCACCACACCCTCCATGGTGGACGAACCGCCGGTTATCACGATGCCGGCCGGAATCAGATCCTCGAACCCGGACCGGCGCAATTCTGACTGCACCAGAGTGAACAGCTCCTCGTAACGGGGCTCCACCACCTCGGCGAGGGCCTGTCTGGAGAGATCCCGCGGCGCACGATCTCCGACACTGGGCACCTTGATGGTTTCATCCGCACCGGCCAGTTGAGTCAGTGCACAGGCATACTTGATCTTGATTTCTTCAGCATTCTGGGTCGGTGTGCGCAACGCCATCGCGATGTCGTTGGTCACCTGGTCACCGGCGATCGGAATCACCGCCGTGTGTCGGATAGCACCACCGGTAAACACGGCAATATCGGTTGTGCCGCCACCAATATCCACCACGCAGACCCCGAGTTCCTTTTCGTCTTCGGTGAGGATGGCGTGGCTGGACGCCAGCTGCTCCAGAATGATGTCGTCCACCTCCAGGCCGCAACGCCTTACGCATTTCTCGATGTTCTGGGCCGCATTGACCGCGCAGGTCACCAGATGCACTTTGGCTTCCAGGCGGACACCGGACATTCCCATCGGTTCCTTGATGCCCTCCTGACTGTCGATCACGAACTCCTGGGGCAGAATGTGAAGAATCTTCTGATCGGCTGGAATCGCCACCGCCTGGGCGGCATCAATCACCCGGTCAATGTCGGCCTGCGTGACTTCCCGGTCACGGATGGCAACAATCCCGTGGGAATTCAAGCTCTTGATGTGACTGCCGGCAATACCCGCATACACTGAGTGAATGCGGCACCCAGCCATCAACTCCGCCTCTTCCACCGCGCGCTGAATGGCCTGGACCGTCGTTTCAATATTCACCACC
>JAXHUV010000037.1:0-2896 GCA_034189445.1 Pseudomonadota bacterium | reverse complement strand
GCTCTTGATGTGACTGCCGGCAATACCCGCATACACTGAGTGAATGCGGCACCCAGCCATCAACTCCGCCTCTTCCACCGCGCGCTGAATGGCCTGGACCGTCGTTTCAATATTCACCACCACCCCACGCTTGAGCCCCCGGGAAGGATGAGAACCAACGCCCACCACTTCGATGGTGCCGTCCATCTTGCGCTTGCCGACAATCGCAACCACCTTGGATGTTCCGATATCGAGGCCGACAATCATATTTTCCGTTTCAACCGATGACATGTGTTCCACCAAACCGTAGGTCTGAATTAACCGTTGCTAAGTTTTCGGGCCGGAAGCTGCTTTGGCAGCCTTCCATTTGACCGCCACACCATTGGTGTAGCGGGCATCCACCCGACTGACTTCATCCGACCTTGCTGCCAGCCGGTTTTCATAAACCGTAATAAACCGGTCGAACCTTTGTTCCACCTGATCCCGACCAAGCACCACCTTGATGCCATTGGCCAGCCGCAGGGTCCAGGCGCCCCGGTGTTCCAGAGCCAGGCCCGAAAATCCCAGGCCCCGGGCAGCCAGTTTATCGCTCATGGCCCGCGCCATATTGATCACCTCCCTTACCCTTTCGTCGGGCCCGACCAGGCGGGGCAGTCGACCCGCAACGCCCGGATTGGGCGGTGCAAACAGTTCCCCGGTCCGGCTGACCAAACGCCCGTCTGTCCAGTAGGCCAGGGGCTTCTTCTCCCGGATATCGATCACCAACCGGTCCGGCCACACCCGTTGCACTGCGGCGGACTCAACCCAGGGCCGGCGCTCCAGGCTTGTCTTGATTTCCGAGAGCTCCGTGGCGAAATAGCTCTTGCCGATCCAGTCACCCGCGGCGCGCTCAATGGCTACCCGGCTGTCGCCAACAAATTCGCCGTTCACATCCACCGCCAGGATCTGCTGATCCATGGCCCCCAATACCTTGCCCGTGCCCCAGGGCACCAGCGCGGCCAAGAGTACGATCACGGCGCCCATGCCCACCTGAAGCCAGGGCACGGCCGCCAGCACACCCTTCAACACGCCAAACCGGTCCCGCTCAGGCCCAAGGGACGTTGCCCCCCGGCGCTGCGGGGGCTCGGACGGTGTCGCCCGGCTCCGAATCAGCAGAGTTTCAAGCATCGGCGCCCTCCAGGGTGTCTTTCAGTATCCGGACTACCAGCTCCTCAAAACTGATCCCCGCCGCCTTCGCTGCCATGGGGACCAGGCTGTGATCAGTCATTCCCGGCACGGTGTTGACTTCCAGCAGCCAGAACTTGCCGTCACGGTCCTGCATAATGTCGACCCGGCCCCAGCTCCGACAGCCGACCACCCGGAACGCATCCAGTGCCAGGTGCTGAAGGCGGACTTCGTCCTCAGGCGCCAGCCCACAGGGAATCCGGTAGCGGGTGTCGTCCGCCAGGTACTTGGCGTCATAGTCGTAAAACACGTGCTCGGTGCTGGCGCTCAGACCAATCGCCGGAAGGGCCTGATCCTGCAACAGGCTGATGGTGAACTCCGGCCCCTCGATCCACTCCTCCACCAGTACCAGGCTATCCAGCGCGGCCGCGGCCTCGTAGGCTTCAGCCAGTTCGACCGCAGTGTGAACTTTGCGGATACCGATGCTGGAGCCTTCCCGGGAAGGCTTCACACTGAGCGGAGCCCGCAATTCACCCATAATGTGGTCTGCCTGGTCGACACCGGACATGGTCCGGAACTTCGGCGTTGGAAGACCGCAACCTTCGAATACGTACTTGGTTCTGAGCTTGTCCATGGCCAGTGCGGAGGCCAGCATTTCACTGCCGGTATACGGAATCCCGGCCTGCGACAGGATGGCCTGCAGGGTACCGTCCTCGCCTCCCCTGCCATGCAGGGCAATGAAGACGCGATCGAATTGCGGGTTATCGACCGTTCTCAGCAGACAGCCTTTGACGTCTTCGGCATAGGCATCCACGCCGGCCGATACCAGTGCCGCCAGCACCGCCCTGCCACTCTTCAGGGACACGTCCCGCTCGGCGGAATCGCCGCCCATGAAGACCGCAACCCGTCCGAACGCCCTCACGAGTTCGGGATCTGCCTGATAGGCCTGTGCTTCGTTATGATGCATATCACTCACCAGTAATCACTCCTGCGGCCGCCAGCCGCGAAGCAACACCACCAATATCGCCAGCGCCTTGGGTTATCAGCAGGTCGCCATCCTGCAGGACATTGGCCAGCAGGGCTTCAATTTCCCGGTTATCCTCGACAAAGACCGGTTCCACCTGACCGCGTTGGCGTATGCTGCGGCACAGGGCCCGGCCGTCGGCACCCGGAATCGCCGGCTCGCCGGCGGAATAGACGTCCATCAGCAGCAAGCCGTCCACTTCCGAAAGCACCCGGACAAAGTCCTCATAGAGATCACGGGTCCGGGTAAATCGGTGTGGTTGATAAAGCATGACCAGACGACGATCCGGCCAGGCATCGTGTGCAGCCCGGATAACGGCCTCCACTTCCGTGGGGTGGTGGCCGTAATCGTCGACCAGCGTCACCGTGCCGCTGGATGTCTGGTAATCGCCGTAAACCTGGAACCGGCGCCCAACACCGGCAAATCCGGCCAGCCCGCGGCAGATCGCGTCATCGGCGACGCCTTCGTCCGTGGCCACGGCAATGGCCGCCAGGGCGTTCAGTACATTGTGCCGACCCGGCATTTTCAGCTCGACTGTCATATCACTCCGCCCGGTCGGGCGCTTCACCACAAAGTGGGTCCGCAGACCATCGGAGTTGATGCTTTCGGCACGGTAATCCGCATCCGGGTTGTCAATTCCGTAGGTAATAATCGCCCGGGAAATCCGGGGGATGATCTCCTGAACGTAACCGTCATCCACACACATCACTGCGACGCCGTAGAACGGGA
>JAXHUV010000369.1:0-1682 GCA_034189445.1 Pseudomonadota bacterium | reverse complement strand
CGTGGTCCGTCGAATGCCGGTTATCGAAACCCTGGGTGCGGTGTCGGTGATCTGTTCGGATAAAACCGGAACCCTCACCCGAAACGAAATGATGGTAACCCGGGCGGTGCTGTCTGGTCCCCGGCTGGAAGTGACTGGTGAAGGCTATGATTTTGATGGTGCGGTGAACGAAAAAGGGGGGCAACTGGCGGACTCTGCCCTGCTGGATGAACTTGCCCGGGCAGCGGCTCTCTGTAACGACGCTCATGTCCACCACGATTCCGGCAGAGTCAAAATCACTGGCGATCCCATGGAGGCCGCGCTTTCCGTGTTTGCCCGCAAAGCCGGATTTGATGTTGAAAGCAGTGCCGCCGATTGGCCCCGGAAAGATGAAATTCCGTTTGATACCGAAAATCGCTTCATGGCCACGCTGAACCATGATCACCACGGGCACAGCCTGATCTACTTGAAGGGAGCACCAGAGCGAATTCTGGATATGTGCGGCAGCGAGGTTACCGAATCCGGGGAAGCCAGGGAACTGCGCCGGAGTTTCTGGGAGCAGGTAATCAACGAGATGGCATCCGATGGCCTCAGAGTGCTGGCCCTGGCCCGAAAACCGGCAGAGCGGGGCATCAGCGAACTGGCGATTGAGGATCTGGAACAGGGTGCGGAGCTACTCGGCCTGGTCGGGCTGCTGGATCCGCCACGGCAGGACGCGATTCGGTCGATTGCAGACTGTCACGATGCCGGAATCCGGGTCAAGATGATCACCGGTGACCACGCGATAACCGCTGGAGCCATTGCCCGGAAGCTGGGGCTTGGAAATACAGAGCGGGTGCTGACCGGCAAGGAACTGGACCTGTTGAATGGCAACCAGCTTAGAGATCTCGTTGGCGAAGTGGATGTCTTTGCCCGCACCAGCCCGGAACACAAGTTGAGGCTGGTGACAGCACTGCAGGCCCTGCACGGGGTTGTGGCCATGACCGGTGACGGGGTCAACGATGCGCCTGCGCTGAAGCGGGCGGATGTCGGGATTGCCATGGGGGTGAAGGGCTCGGAAGCGGCCCGGGAAGCGTCTTCAGTGGTATTGCTGGATGACAATTTCGCCAGTATTGCCGCAGCCGTGCGCGAGGGCCGAACCGTTTATACCAACCTGAAAAAAGGCATTGCCTTTATACTGCCTATTAACGGCGGCGAGTCGATCAGTCTGATTGTGGCCTTGTTGTTGGGGCTGACTTTGCCGATTTCCGCGCTGCAGATTCTCTGGGTCAATATGGTCAGTTCGGTGGTTCTGGCCATGACCCTGGCCTTTGAACCCGCGGAATCCGATGTCATGAAACATCCACCAAGGCCCCGGGATGAATCTCTGTTGCGGGGATTCGTGATCTGGCGTGTGATTTTTGTGTCGTTGCTGTTCCTGGCCGGCATTTTTGCCGCCTGGTACTGGGCTATGTACCACTACGGCGATGGCAGCACTGCCCGGACGCTGGCGGCCAATACCCTTGTGGCGATGGAAATGTTTTACCTGTTCGCAGTGCGTTACCTGGATTCAGCGTCGATGACCCTGCGTGGGGTGTTGGGTACGCCGGTTGTGCTTTTGGCGGTTGTCACCGTGATTGCCTTGCAACTGCTGTTCACCTACCTGCCCTGGTTTAATCATACCTTTGGCACCCAGCCACTGAGCCTGGAGATGCTCGGGTTCG
>JAXHUV010000368.1:0-1685 GCA_034189445.1 Pseudomonadota bacterium | reverse complement strand
CAAGAATCTACATAAACACAACATTTAATGGAAACTCAGTACACATAGGCAAACAAGACAAAAATACAAATAGATGCAAATGAACTAAACACAAATTAGAACAAAAACATTCCCCCAAAGACGGTGTCACACTGCCCAATTGGTGGAGTAAAATCTATGTGACACATAAACTCTACCATAAGGTGACCCAAATGATAGTAAAAAGTTCAGGAACAAAAAGAAGAAGAAGAAAAACAGAAACAGATACCAGGACCCAGTTTCTGCGACTGGCTAAATTTCCAACAGTGTCTTTTCTGTGGAGCACACACTGATCTTTCATACTGCTACAAAATTATACTTTCGTACGCTGAAAAAACATTGAAAAAAATTATTAAAAAAAACAAACTTTGGACAACTACTTTCTAGAAATGTAACAGAAGTTTTGAAAACAAACAAATAAATAAATGAATAAATAAAGTTAGGCAAATAGATAAATACATATATAAAACAGGCAAATAGATAAATACATAATTAAATAAGAAGCTAAAGTAAGTACCAAAAGAAATCAAGAAATAAATAATAAAATCTAGCAAGTAAGATTTGTCAGTTAGAAAAAGGAACAAAAATCAACAACAACAAAAAGAGAACTGTCGGAAAGAGAACTTGTCTTCTGCAGACTAGACTGACTATCTATATCCAACAGTGTAATTTCCTCTGGAAGACACACTGATGTTTATTTTTTAGTTCACTACAAAGTTATATTTTTGTACAAAAACAAAAAAATGCCTACTACTTTTCAGAAACAGGTTAACACAAGTTTTGAAAACAAACAAATAAATAGATAATTCAATAAAATTAGGAAATCAATAAATGAATGAATGAATATATGAATAAACAGATAAATAAATAAATAAATAAAAAAGAAGCAAATATAAAGATAAATAAATGAATAAATACATAAGATGGATAGGTAAACAAATGAAAAAGTAGCAAAAGTAGGTTAAAAAATAAATAAGGAAAAGATAATACAATCTAATAAGTAAAATTTATCAGTGACAAAAGAAAAGAACAAGAAACCAACAACAAAAATTAAAACCCAGCAGGGAATCGAACCCAGGTCGTTGCAATGGAGGCCAGCGTTCTTATCCACTGTGCCACTTACAGAGCTGATCGAATGCGTGAACCCAACGGTACAAAAGCCACTGAATACCGGAAATTACGCAAGTGTTGGACCCCGAGCCAGAACAGTAGGCTGAGGCTCCGGGTCCGACAGTGTCGGACCCCAAGCTACTCCACTGTGGACTGGCTCCGGGTCCGACAGTGTTGGACCCCGAGCCACTCCGTGAAAAAAAAATAGAAATAATAAAAAATAAAAATCTTGTGCTAAACACCTCATCTCTGCTCAAGTTGTTTATTGTCTGGCCAAACGTCACGTCACAACTGAAGTACCCGACAACAATTTTGAGAGTTATAAAAGGAAGTTTTGAATTCTGGCTGTTCTCTGCATACAAATATAGCAGTGTTGTATTAGTATGCACAGCTCACCTGCAATCTGAAAGCTAATAACTCTCCAAACAGACATCAGGCGCCTCTGGTCACAGTCAGAAAGGCAAGGTTTGCCCATGCAGTGTAAACAATATTGGACAGATGAAGGCAGTTTTTTACAACAACTTTCAGGATTTGTGTGCAACTGTTTTACACACAGT
>JAXHUV010000367.1:0-1690 GCA_034189445.1 Pseudomonadota bacterium | reverse complement strand
GGGAAAGTCTCCACCTTACCGGCCCTGGGGGCATTCGCTATATCCGCCTTGGGCGTTTCCAGTGTCATTCCAAGATATCCAGTTCCATAAAGGGATTGCGCACCTGGTACCAGATGGTCCTACCTTCCGGCGCTCAGGGGTTGTTCGGTCATGCCAGCAACGTATCCCCTTCCCGGGATTCGCGGTATAACGCCTCCAGCAACGCCTGGGGTGTCGGTCGGGGGTGCTTCTTGCGCAGGGATTCCATGCGGCGGTTTGCGGCCTGCAGGGCCTCGGAGGGCCTGGCCCACTGGTCTTCGGGAATGGGTTGTGACCACTCGTGCAACTCGCCCGGGAGGCTTCCGGGGATCAGGTTGTTGACCCGCCATTCGGTAAGTTTGTGGGCCAGGTAACGCTGGAAGAACCAGTCGCCCACCTTCTTCCACAGCCAGGTGCCCATGGGTTTTTCCCGACGGGCCTGGCGGCAGCTTTCCTTGTAATGGGCCAGGGTGCCGTAATCCCGGGGGTCGGGGCAGGCTTCCGGGCCTTCCTCCATGAACCGGCGAATACTTTCCCACTGGGCCAGGCCCACGGTCTCGTGCCCTACCGCCACGGAGGCCGCCGCCTTCGCCGCTTCCAGGTGGTCCGGGTCCGGCACGACCAGGGTCAGCATCGTGCGTTCGGTAAAGATCGAGGGGCCGATATCCTGCTGTTTCTGGACATAGGCCACCAACTGCTCCCAGGGGTGATAGACGTACTCCAGGCGGGGCTTGTGTTTCTTGTGCAGATGCAAGCCGATGAGGATGTAGGGGATGAAGATGAGGCTTTCTATGATCAACGCAGTAACGCTGACCTGAAAGTACCTGAGATTAAAGCCCTCCAGTGGCCATTCACCCGAATAGGCAATGACCACTGCAAAAAAGGTCGCCACATACAGGATATACATGAGGGAGAACGGCTCTTTATCCCAGAGAGGAATGTTCACATCTTTCCCCCCCACCCAGCACGGCATGGCCACTTCCCGTTTCTGGCGATTAAGCCGAATGGGGGGGCCTTCTTTGATGGCCTTGTTGGTACTGTAGTGGATGACCAGGGCGAACGGCAGACTGCAGAAGATATTGCCAACAAGCAAAAATAACGGTGGGCTCCAATCCCACGCCCCCCTGTCGAGATAAACAGCCAAGGTCATCAACAGTCCGGCAAATATTGTCAGTAAACTTAAGCTCAAAAACATCAACGACAATTCAGCCGCAAACACCAGGCTCCCACCCTGCAAATCCATCCAGACCGGGTTCTTGCGGCGTATCCAGTCCGCCGGGTCCGACGGGCGGGCGCCGGAGGTCACCGGCAGCGGGCTCAGCGCCAGCAGGTCTCCGTCGGCGGCCTTCCGGCGCTCTCCGGCTCTCAGGGGTTGTTCGGTCATACCTTATCCTTTTGCGGGCGCAGTGCCCGGTAGTTTATCAGCAAGGGTTTCAGCCGGTCATCGGGCTTCTCGCGGAACCGCATCTGCTGCCAGACCTTGTCTTCGTTGGTTGCAATGTGGGGCACGTTGCCGCGCTCGTTCAGTTTACGCAGTCATCGAGGCCTTACCTGAAAACTCCCCACTCACCCGGGCAAAGACCTCGGTAACCGGCCTTTGCGGATCCGCTTCTTGCAGCTCCGACACCCGCTTGCTTTGGCGCTTCAGTTCCTCGCTGGGTCTGGCCCACTG
>JAXHUV010000366.1:0-1711 GCA_034189445.1 Pseudomonadota bacterium | reverse complement strand
TTGAATGCATCGTCATAGGGTGCCTCCAGGCGCATGGCTTCACCGGAAACCGGCAAGGTGAACTCCAGGGCCCGGGCATGCAGCATCAGTCGCTGCCCACCAATAGACCGGAATGCTTTGAGGCTGACATCATCCATATACTTGTCATCACCCGCAATAGGATGACCAGCCCAGGCACTGTGCACCCGGATCTGATGCGTCCGGCCAGTGATCGGCGACGCCTTCACCAGGCTGTATCCGGCATAACGCTCAAGGCAGCGGAACGTCGTCAGGGACGCTTTTCCCGCCTCATCAACCTTCACACGGCGCTCGCCGTTGGGCATCTCATAGCGTAGCAGGGGCACATCAACCCGGTCGACGCCCGTCGGCCAATCACCGGCAACCAGCGCATGATAGTGCTTATGGATACGCTTCTGGCGCAGCTCATCCTGCAGATAACGCAAGGCCGATCGTTTTTTGGCCACCATGACCAGCCCGGATGTGTCGCGGTCCAGGCGATGCACAAGCTCCAGAAACTTTGCCGCCGGGCGGGCCGAACGAAGCACCTCGATCAACCCGAAACTCAGCCCGCTACCCCCGTGAACAGCGATACCGGAGGGTTTGTTAACCACCAGCATCTGATCATTCTCGAAAACGATGGCCGACTCCATCACACCCTGAACCCGGGATCCCGGCGGCGCCTGCTCGGGCTTTTCCTTGCGGGTTACTGGCGGTATGCGCACCTGATCGCCGGTGTTCACGCGGGTATCCGGCTTCACACGCCCCTTGTTGACCCGCACCTCGCCCTTTCGTATCACCCGATAAATAATACTCCTGGGCACACCACGAAGCTGGGCGAGAAGGAAATTATCCACTCTCTGACCATCGTTGTCCTCGTCCACAGTAACCCACAGCACACCCTGCCGGACTTCTCTACGGACAACCGCGTTATCGCCAACCGCCCTACCCGCTTTAACCGTGCTTTCGGGCCTGACCCGGGCTGGCTTTTTGCTCGCAGACTTTCGGGACATGAAGTTCCCTGGATGATGGAATGACTGCGGGATTGAACCGCTGCATGAATACTGTTATATTCCGGTGTGTTCTGCCGTTTGTCTACGGCCTGACCAACTCAAGTCAGAAGCCGGAGCGGCAGAAGTATACCGACACTATTCGAGAGTTTGAACGCCGTGGGCCCAATCACTACCGGGAACGGCGCGAAAATGCTCCCCGAGGACCAGGGCAGATCTCCAAGAGGCTGCATCCTGCCCGGGAGAAAGAAAACCGCGCGGAAAACCGCGGGCGACATCACGAAGAATCATTGCCACCCAGGGCCGGGCCGTCCAGCATACGAATACGACATGAGACCCAGGCACCTGAGTGAACCTGAAAACGGATAACATGCGTCAACAGACACGAACCTTACACGACCTCTCCCTGCTCACAGGCAGCCGGATCGTCGGCGTTGGTGTCAGACCGAAAGGATCACACCCCGGAAGGGTCTGATTCGTCTGGCCGCCGGTCCACCCGTGATGTCACGGGGCCCGCGGCACGCACATCCTGCTTCGCTGATGCGAACCCCTCCGGTTTTCTGTCAAATTAAACGACAGGAACTCTTTCTTTCCATGAAAAGAATGCTTATCAATGCAACTCATCCCGAAGAGTTGCGCGTCGCCCTGGTTGACGGCCAGCGTCTGTTTGATCTTGATATCGAATCCAGCTCCCGCGAGCAAAA
>JAXHUV010000365.1:0-1715 GCA_034189445.1 Pseudomonadota bacterium | reverse complement strand
GCTTGGCACTGGCCTGGAGAACTTTAATGTCATCAAGTTGACGCCGGTAGATTTGACGATGGACCGTTAAGCCTGATGCTCTCCATACCCTCTCACATTTACGAAGGCTGCGTTTCTCGTCCTTGATTTCCTCGGTCATCCAAGGCGCTGAAGGGCGATCTGTGACGCGTCGTGTGACGAGAGGGGCGTGAGTGTCTATGAGCTGACGAAGACAGGCGTTGAAAACTTCAACGAGCTCTGGGTCTGGTGTGTGGGCAGCCGTTGACGTCACAAACGTCGCCACGTCAGTCTTGAAAAGATCAACATCCATCTTCTTTAAATTTCTGGAAGTGACAGTCTTAAGCTCAGCTTTGGGTTTGTGCGTGTCGATGTTGCAGAAAATGACAAAATGATCAGAAATCTGACAATCTCTCACAGAAAAGGACTTGGCTGGGCTACTGGCCTCACGCACAATAAGCCAATCAAGTGTATGTCCATGAGTGTGTGTGGGTTCAGAAATCAGCTGAGTCAGACCATGGTCTTTCAGGATTATTTTGATTCGCTTCACTGAGCTGTTTGTGTTCACGTCAAAGTGAAAATTGAAGTCACCTAGGAAGACAGTTTTCTTCGTTTGATACATCTCAAAGAGTTCCGGAAGTTCGTTAAAGAAATCAGTGTCAGTTAGGCCATTCTTCTTGTTGGGGGGAGGTCGATAGATACACACAAAGTAGAGAGATGACTTTTGATGCAGATAGTGGACTTGAACAGCTTCGAATGATCGAAACTGGAGCTGTTTGAAAAACAAGTTCTTCGTCATACTGCTGACATGAATGACACAAATGCCACCTCCTTTCCGATCCTTTCGTGGAAAAGACTGTGTGGTGTGGGTGGAAGGGGTCATATCACTGATGACAGCCTCGTCTCCTTTTTCACACAGCCACGACTCGGTAATAAGGGCCAAATCAATGTCATCATCAACAATCAAGTCACGTATTATGTCAGTCTTAGGTCTGCAAGAGCGGGCGTTGAAATGTACAGCGTTGATACCAGGGTGGTTGTACGAATGAGTGACAGGATTACTAGGAACTGACGCAGAACACAGGAGGGAGACATCCACTAGGTTAGCTGGTTGGCGTCCTCGTCCATGTCCTTCACATGACGTAACTGTTGTGGAAGGTGGTGGGCGAGATCGTGGTGTAGGAGCCCAAACTGGAATTGGCAACGATGGTAGGAGGGGAGACGAAAATGATGACGACGGCACGAACGATGACGACGACGACGGCACGAACGACGACGGTGAAGAAGGCAGGAACGATGACGATGACGACGGCACGAACGACGACGATGAAGAAGACAGAAGCGATGACGATGACGACAGCACGAACGACGACGATGGCAGGAACGATGACGATGACGGCGGCAGGAACGATGACGATGACGGCGGCAGGAACGATGACGATGACGACGGCAGGAACGATGACGATGACGGCGGCAGGAACGATGACGATGACGACGGCAGGAACGATGACGATGACGGCAACCAGCAGCAGAATAATACCGGTAAAAAAAGAGACTCCAAGGATGACTTCAAGCATTAAAGCAACCCGCACTCATAGTTGATGCTTTCGCAAAAAAGCATCAATGTCGATGGCTAAGCAAAAAGCGCCAAATGCAAGGCGCGCGATTGTCGAGCAATGAGGGCGTACTTACGTACGTCGAAGCAGCGAAAGCAATTG
>JAXHUV010000364.1:0-1721 GCA_034189445.1 Pseudomonadota bacterium | reverse complement strand
ATGACCGAAAAGCCCATCAAATGGGTACATCATTGGTCTGGTGAGCAAATCAGAAAGCTCGTGGATCAGGAAGTCGGGCTGGTTGATCCCCGTGTTTACTCTGACCAGGATCTGTACGAGATTGAGCTTGAAAGAGTATTTGCTCGTTCCTGGCTGCTCCTTGGGCATGAGGGACATATTCCCAAAGCTGGTGACTACATCACAACCTACATGGGCGAAGATCCTGTCATCGTCGTACGGCAGAAAGATGGGAGCATCAAGGTCTTCCTGAACCAGTGCCGGCATCGTGGCATGCGTATTGAACGTGCGGATTTCGGGAACGCAAAATCATTCACCTGTACATATCACGGTTGGGCCTACGATACCGCTGGAAATCTCGTCAACGTGCCCTACGAGAAGGAAGCGTTCTGTGACCAGAAAGAGGGTGACTGTGGCTTTGACAAGGCCGATTGGGGTCCGCTGCAAGCGCGTGTGGATACCTACAAAGGTTTGATCTTCGCCAACTGGGATGAAGAGGCGCCGGATCTGCTCACCTATTTGAGTGACGCAACGCCGTATATGGATGTGATGCTCGATCGGACTGAGGCGGGTACCGAGGTTATTAGTGGCATGCAGAAAACGGTAATTCCATGCAACTGGAAATTTGCCGCCGAGCAGTTCTGTAGTGATATGTACCACGCAGGCACGATGTCGCATCTGGCAGGGGTGGTGTCCAGCCTCCCGCCTGACATGGATCTGTCTCAGGTGAAACTGCCGTCAACCGGCAATCAGTTCCGAGCCAAATGGGGCGGGCACGGAACCGGTTGGTTCAATGATGATTTTGCGCTCCTTCAAGCCATTATGGGGCCTAAGGTGGTCGATTACTGGACCAAAGGGCCTGCCGCTGAGCGCGCTCAGAGCCGTTTGGGGGACAAACTCCCGGCTAACCGGATGGTCGCACAGCATATGACCATTTTCCCGACCTGTTCATTCCTTCCCGGAATCAATACCGTCCGTACCTGGCATCCGCGCGGACCCCATGAGGTCGAGGTGTGGTCTTTCATCGTAGTGGACGCCGACGCACCTGAGGAAATCAAAGAAGAGTATCGCAGGAAGAACATTTTCACCTTCAACCAGGGTGGAACCTATGAGCAGGACGACGGCGAAAACTGGGTAGAAGTTCAACGAGTATTGCGGGGTTATAAGGCGAGGAGTCAACCCTTCTGTGCTCAGATGGGTGCCGGTGTCCCGAATAAAAATAATCCAGAATTTCCTGGAAAGACCAGCTACGTCTATAGCGAGGAAGCCGCGCGCGGATTTTACCATCACTGGACTCGCATGATGTCCGAGCCAAGCTGGGAAACTCTGCGGCCGAAGGACTAAGAGCACCGAAAAAGTGATCGCATTCCCTGTCACTTGTGCGGTTGGGGAATGCGAAAGCGGGCTGGGCCGGTGGAAGAAAATCGACTCATCCTTGGCGGCTATTAATCTAGCTGAATTCCAAAGGCATCGGTTCCAAGTCAGGAGTTGGCTTTGCTTAAACACTCAATCTGATGCCGGCGCCTAAAAGAAAGATAGAAGGATTATAAAATGTCAAATAATGATCTTACTAAACCGATCGAATGGCCACTGAAGCCCGTTGATCGTGAGCTGCAATACGCCGTGGAACAATTCTATTATCGCGAGTCCCAGTTGCTTGATTACCAGAAATATGAGGACTGGCTGGGTTTGATGACCGAAGA
>JAXHUV010000363.1:0-1743 GCA_034189445.1 Pseudomonadota bacterium | reverse complement strand
CGTGGTCCGTCGAATGCCGGTTATCGAAACCCTGGGTGCGGTGTCGGTGATCTGTTCGGATAAAACCGGAACCCTCACCCGAAACGAAATGATGGTAACCCGGGCGGTGCTGTCTGGTCCCTGGCTGGAAGTGACTGGTGAAGGCTATGATTTTGATGGTGCGGTGAACGAAAAAGGGGGGCAACTGGCGGACCCTGCCCTGCTGGATGAACTTGCCCGGGCAGCGGCTCTCTGTAACGACGCTCACGTCCACCACGATTCCGGCAGAGCGGGGCATCAGCGAACTGGCGATTGAGGATTTGGAACAGGGTGCAGAGCTGCTCGGCCTGGTCGGGCTGCTGGATCCGCCACGGCAGGACGCGATTCGGTCGATTGCAGACTGTCACGATGCCGGAATCCGGGTCAAGATGATCACCGGTGACCACGCGGTAACCGCCGGGGCCATTGCCCGGAAGCTGGGGCTTGGAAATACAGAGCGGGTGCTGACCGGCAAGGAACTGGACCTGTTGGATGACCAAGCGATGACGCCAGCCGTCGATCAGGCCCGCAAGGCGGGCATCAAGTTCCGTATAGAAACCTATCCGCATGACCCTTCGAGCCAGTCCTACGGCAGCGAAGCGGCGGAAAAGCTCGGTATCCCCCCGCAGCAGGTGTTCAAGACGCTGGTGGTCACGCTCGATGGCAAGACGCTGGCGGTGGGGGTCGCGCCGGTGGCCAGCCGGCT
Organism: Pseudomonadota bacterium; assembly: GCA_034189445.1. Classification (GTDB taxonomy): domain Bacteria; phylum Pseudomonadota; class Gammaproteobacteria; order Pseudomonadales; family Oleiphilaceae; genus Marinobacter. The sequence goes on along the minus strand of JAXHUV010000363.1, from coordinate 1,019 downwards.
CGATCTGAAACGGATCGCCCGGGTGGCGCGGGCTGGAGATCGGCCTTTCGCCGCAGGATCTGGCGCGGTTGACGGCGGGTACTTTTGTGGCCATCGCCGGCCTGGCCGGCCACATGCTGGCCAGCTGGGCCGGGCCGGGATGCCCGCCCAGGGCGGTGGGTTACCCTGCGCCGGAGCTGGTGTGGCCTGTTTTGAACTCAGAACGGTAACTTTGGTCAATGTGTGCCCCACCCGGTAAGTGGATAGTATACTGTTCGCCCGCGTGGGTTTTATCCCTGTCATCGCCGCTTCAGGCGGGGCGATAACCGGCAACAAAATAAGAGGAGAGGGTTCATGAGTGGTTACAATACACCGTATGAGGCGCTGGGAGAGGAGGGGATCCGCCAGCTCGCCAACGCGTTTTATGAATATATGGACAGTGCGCCAGAGGTTGCCGGTATCCGTGCCATGCATGGCGAGGATCTGACGCCGATCAAGGAGCGACTGGCGGATTTTCTCACTGGCTGGATGGGTGGGCCCCAGCGCTATGCGGAAAAATATGGCTCGGTCTGCTTGACCCGACCGCACAAACCCTACGCCATCGGCCCGGCAGAACGGGATCAGTGGCTGCTGTGCATGGACAAGGCGCTGGAGCAGATCGGGGCGGATGAGGAGCTGAAGCAGATGCTGAAGGGGCCGATGTTCGCCATCGCCGATACGGTGCGTAATCGGGAGTGAGGCGCGCCGCGAAGGTGGCCAACGGCCCATGACGCGCTCGATCTCGCCCCTGAGGCGGTCCAGCTCCTTCTGCAAGATCTGAAAGACACACAGGGAGACCAGGTTGGAGTGGAGTTTGCCGTAGCCTCGGTTACGTCACCTGGCCTGGAGGATTATCTGGGCATTCAGGATGAAACGATTGAGGGTGCGGAACAGGCTATTAGTCTGCTGGTGGATGATCTGGATTATCTGAATTTGAATCAGCGTGGCTACATGATGGTTACCTTTACTCCGGAAGAAGCCCGGGCGGATTGGTATTTCGT
>JAXHUV010000362.1:0-1744 GCA_034189445.1 Pseudomonadota bacterium | reverse complement strand
CGGATCGATTTCATCAAAAGGTACATCCGCATCCGTCGCCAGCTTGTGCATCAGGTAAAGCGGGATACGGGAATACTCGCCCCGAACTTCTCGGTCCAGCCACAGGCGAAGCGTGACATCTCCGCCAGGCAAACTACGTGGGCGCTCCTGTTCTATCTCCAGTGTGGCAAACGGATTCAGTGGCCCAATCCAGCCCTCGCTTTTAATCAGTGCGCGCTCTTGCAACATGCGGGAGAACTCAAAACTCGCTTCGGGATTACGGCGATCCTTTCCTTTGACCACGAGGGGCGGGCGAACCTCGATACGCTCCTGAAAACGATCCGGGTAACCACCCCCAATATCGGAATGAGCGCCCGGCAACACCCATTCGCTGAAATGTTCAGGTAAGTTTCCGGATTCGTTTCGCAGGCTGTTCAGTGAAAAGTTGTGTCGGCGTTCATCTCGGGCAGCAAATTGCACGGCTCGCTCGACATGCTCCGGTTTTACGTTAACGTTGATGCGGCCCGTATCGGGATCGTGGGCAGAAAAATCGAGATTATCCAGGTCGGCAACCGCAGCAACGGTGTCAAATAGCCCTAGAAAACGGACAGTAACCTTGTTCGGCCAGGGGATTCCCTCCCGCTCGAAGGCCTTGACCAACCTACCTTTGTACTCGCCATATAAAGAGCCGGTGGTGTCATAGATCTCCCGGCTGACAAAATGCCGGGCGGTGGCCGCTCCACGGCTGAAGCCAAACACGTCGAGGACCAGTTCCTCGATGGGTTCGGTGACGGCACGGCTTAATCGGAAAGCGAAATCATTACTGCCTTCCTCAATCTTTTTCAATATGCCTTCCTCGCCAAGGCCAAGCCCCATGCTCGGACCGTCATCGGGATTACCAGACTTTGTGCCGACACCAGGCACATAGGTTGAAAGCCTGACTATGGTCTCGCCATTTTCGCCGTGGTCACCTGTTCGCTGATACAGGTTCTCAAGCTTGGACACATTGGTTTCGGCATTGAGGTAGCTACCACTCATAATCTGCGACAGTTCACTGCTGCATTCTTCTTCTGAGATGGCTCCGGCAGCATTGGCCGTCAGACACTCGTCCATCTGCTGCTGATACGTCTGGGTGTTGTCGCGGTTATTGCCAGTGCCGTCGAAAAAGATTCCAGCCTCTACCCGAACCTTGGGGCGATCTTCTTCGGCGGGGGAATCTTCCGGTTCTTCATCCGGAAAACCTTCGTCAATCAAGGCACCTTTCTGGGCAGCCTTGCGAACAAATTCCTGCGGGTCTTTGTTCAGCAACTCTTTGGCGGCAGGGGTAAGCTGGCCTTTGTCATCCAGCGCTCCAGCCATGGCGAAGTCCACAACTGGTGCGGTGTTGGTGGCAACACCCAAAATCACTCGTGGATTACCGCTGACAATAGAACCACCATGATTGGTGGGGCTGCCAAGGTAGGCCCCCGGCATACCATCGGCTAACGCCAGCGGGTAACCCTGGGTAATAACTGCACCGCAACCGGTGACATCGCCCACCCGGGCAATGGGTTTACCTTCAACAAGGATGTTGGAGCTGTTTGGCATGATGGGGGAAGAGCCGTGCCCTTTGATCGGGCAAACGTGCATGTCGCCGACGCAGGCGGCAATCAGATTGCTCATGGTGAGAGTTCCTTTCAGTGAAAAGTAGCTTCCTGGCTACCCGTGGTTAAACCTTGTTCAAAACCCGCGATATTAGCATGGTTGGCACCACATAACGATATAG
>JAXHUV010000361.1:0-1764 GCA_034189445.1 Pseudomonadota bacterium | reverse complement strand
CTCAATAACGTCAAAACCCTGACGCGGGGAAGCATTGGCATTCCCATTATGCTGATGGGGTTGCTGGGCATGATGATTCTGCCCATGCCGGCGTTCCTGCTGGACGTGTTCTTTACCTTCAATATCACCCTGTCGATTGTCATTCTTCTGGTGGGTGTCTACGCCCTCCGGCCGATGGATTTCGCAGCCTTTCCCACCGTGCTGCTGGTGGCTACGCTCCTGCGCCTCGCCCTGAACGTGGCATCGACCCGGATTGTCCTGCTGTATGGCCACGAGGGTGGAGACGCCGCCGGTAAGGTGATTGAGTCCTTCGGCGCCGTTCTGATCGGCGGCAATTATGCCGTGGGACTGGTGGTGTTCGCGATCCTGATGATTATCAACTTTCTGGTGGTGACCAAGGGCGCCGGCCGGGTGTCCGAGGTGAGTGCGCGTTTTACCCTGGATGCCATGCCCGGCAAACAGATGGCGATTGATGCGGACCTGAATGCCGGTCTGATCAATCAGGATGAAGCCAAGCATCGTCGTTCCGAGATTGCCCAGGAAGCCGATTTTTACGGTTCCATGGACGGTGCGTCCAAGTTTGTGAAGGGCGACGCCATTGCCGGCCTGCTGATTCTTGCCATCAACATCATCGGCGGTATCGCCATCGGGATGATCCAGCACGGTCTGGATTTCGGGTTGGCGGTGGAGCGCTATGCGTTGCTGACCATTGGTGACGGCCTGGTGGCTCAGATTCCCTCGCTGCTGCTGTCCACCTCCGCGGCGATCATGGTGACGCGGGTTACCTCCAGCCAGGACATGGGCGGCCAGATCCTCCAGCAGATGTTCAGTGCGCCCAAGGCGCTGTCTATTGCCGCCGCGATCCTGATTATTCTCGGTCTGATTCCCGGCATGCCCCACGTGGCCTTCCTGGGCCTGGGCCTGCTGGCAGCCGGAGCTGCCTGGTATATCTGGAAGCACCAGCGACAGACCGTCGAGGAGGAGGGCGCATTCCCGGCGCGGGGTGGTGGCGGTGCGGCACTGCGGTCAGCGGACCGGGATCTGCCTCCGGGCGGTGACGCGGGTGGTGATCAGGGTCGTCAGCTGCCGGCACCCGGAGAGACCAGAGAGCTGGACTGGGACGACGTGTCCAGCGTCGATATCGTTGGTCTGGAAGTGGGGTATCGGCTGATTCCGCTGGTGGACAAGTCCCAGGGTGGTCAGCTGCTCAGCCGCATCAAGGGTGTCCGTAAAAAGCTGTCACAGGATCTGGGCTTCCTGATGCCCTCGGTCCATATTCGCGACAACCTGGATCTGATGCCCAACGTCTACCGCATCACCCTGATGGGCGTGACCATTGCCGAGGCGGAAATTCACCCGGACCGCGAGCTGGCCATAGACCCCGGCCAGGTATTCGGCAAAGTAGAGGGGATTGAAGGCAAGGATCCGGCGTTTGGTCTGGATGCCTGCTGGATTGAGCCGGACAGGAAAGACCAGGCCCAGACCCTGGGGTATACCGTGGTCGATGCCAGTACCGTAGTCGCCACCCACCTGAACCAGGTGTTGCAGAAGCACGCCCACGAACTGCTGGGCCACGAGGAAGTCCAGAAGTGGCTGGATCAGCTGGAGAAGGTTTCTCCGAAACTGGCCGAGGAACTGGTGCCCACCACCGTTTCCATCAGTCTGCTGCTGCAGGTACTGCAAAACCTCCTGAAGGAGGAGGTGCCGATCCGGGATATGCGGTCCATTGCCGAGGCCATCGTGAACGTGTATCCGAAGAGCCAG
>JAXHUV010000360.1:0-1814 GCA_034189445.1 Pseudomonadota bacterium | reverse complement strand
TTGCCGGCCAGCGCAGGAACCATTTCTTGTTGATGCTCAGCAGGCCAAAAATAATGCCCAGTACGAAACCGATAAGCAGACCGCCAAACGAGATCAACAGGGTGTAGGGGACCCCTTTGAGTAGAAAGGGAATAGAGTCAATGGCTGCTTGCCAGTCAAACTGGAACTGGAATTCCACAGTGAGAGTCTCCGCGGAGTTTGGGAGTCACGAATGGCCGGAGCAGTAATGCCCCGGCACAGGGAATCAGGCCGCTTGGGTCCGGGGGCCCTTACATGCCTTCAGGCATGGGGCCAAACCACTTCTCGTAGATGGTTTTGTAGGTGCCATCTTTCTTCATTGCGGCGAGGGCGTCGTTAACGTCATCAACCCACGCACTACCATTCTTCAGGGCGATGCCATACTGCTGGCCTTCATACAGGGGGCCAACGGTTTTTACCTTGCCTTCACCTTTGGTCCGGGCAAAGTAGCCCACGTTCGGCGCATCGTAGAAGACAGCATCAATGGCGCGGGACATCAGTGCCATGTACATGTCGGAGCTGCCCGGGTAGGGGGTTACGCCGCCATCGGCTTCCAGATTCTTGACCAGGTAATCGTAACTGGTACTGCCGATCTTGGTGCCGATTTTCTTACCTTCGAGGTCATCGAATTAGCTGATTTTACTGTCGCCTTCGCGAACCAGAACCCGCAGACCGGAATCGTAGTAGGGATCTGAGAAATCGACGATTTGCTCACGCTCTTCAGTGATGGTGATGCCAGCAATGGCAATGTCGACGTTACCGGTTTGCAGGGCAGGGATGATGCCATTGAAATCCATGGTGTTGAGGTCAATCTCGAAACCGGCCCGCTCGGCCACCTCGCGGATGATCTCCATATCGAAACCGATCATCTCACCGGTTTTCTGATCCATCATTTCAAACGGAACGAAACTCGGATCAGTGACGACGCGCAGGGTTTCCGCGCTGAGGGTTCCCGCAGCAACGGTGAATGCCAGGCTGGCGCTTAGGGTCTTCAGCCATTTCGTGTTCATACGTTCTCCTTTTCTTTCTTATGAAGCTCCTATTGCCCGGTAAGGTGCCCGGTAAGGCAAGCCGGATCAATCACTGCTGTTAACGGCGATCTCCGGGGAGCATTGATGGAACTGCATTACCTATACTTTAGACTATTATGCGAACGTGAACAGGAAATCAAATGCCTGGCGGGGCGGTTTGGCAGGGCTGGGAGTAAAAGGGGTCAGAAGAACGCTTTCTTCTGACCCCGGGTTCACTCATCGGGGCACTCAGAAAGCAATCTTCTCCCGCTCGCTGAGGCCCAGGTTCTTCCAGATGCTGATGCTGGGTTCCGCCTGGTTCAGGGTATAGAAGTGCAGCCCCGGCGCGCCGGCATTCAGCAGCCGTGCACACATCTCGGTAACCACTTCCTCGCCGAACTTGCGGATGGAATCGCCGTCGTCGCCGTAGGCTTCGAGCTGTTTGCGAATCCAGCGCGGAATTTCAGCGCCGCACATGTCTGAGAAACGAACCAGGCTGGAGAAGTTGACGATGGGCATGATGCCCGGCACCACCGGAATGGTGACCCCCATCTTCTCCAGGCGCTCGATGAAGTAGAAGTAGCTGTCGGCATTGAAGAAATACTGGGTGATGGCGCTGTTGGCGCCGGCTTGTACCTTGCGGGCAAAATTCTTCAGGTCTTCCTCTGCGTTGCGGGCCTGGGGGTGGAATTCCGGGTAGGCGGCCACTTCCAGGTTGAAGTGATCGCCGCTGTGTTCCCGGATGAATTCCACCAGCTCATTGGCGTGGCGCAGCTCACCGGAGGC
>JAXHUV010000036.1:0-15663 GCA_034189445.1 Pseudomonadota bacterium | reverse complement strand
GTCAGGTATTGCGTGGCCATAGAGTCTCACCTGCCAGGCGGGAAATTTCCTGCTTCGGACAACGGTCCATGACCACCGTCAGCCCCGCGGCCTCTGCCCGGGCAGCACCCACCTCATTGATAACACCAATCTGCAGCCACACAACCGGGATATTGAGATCGATGGCCTGATCAATGATGGCATCGGTGCGCTCCGGTGCCAGGAACAGATCAACCATGTCCACCGGTTCCGGCAGGCTATGCAGGTCGGCGTAAACGGTTTCGCCAAGCACCGTCTGGCCTGCCAGCCGGGGATTCACCGGGAGGATCCGGTAGCCATGGGCCTGAAGATATGCCATGACGTCATGTGAGGGCCGGCTGGTCTTCTCACTGGCGCCAACAAGGGCAATGGTCCTGACCGTCGTCAGGATGTCACGCAACTGTTCCGGGGCGTTGCTGGGCATGGTGCTGGGGAAACCTCGCTGAATTAACGGTGTGCCTGAAGACAGACAGACACGGATTCTGCATAGCGTAGCGCGTGGGGCTTGTCGATTTCCACCTCGGCCCACTGCACCGCCTCATGTTTCATCACGATGGACAGAACCTCGTGGGTCAGGCGTTCGAGCAGGGCGAACCGGTTGCCATCCACATGATGAATGATCTGCTTGGTGATGGTGCGATAGTTGAGGGCGGCTGAAATTTCATTCCGGTTTACGGCTTCAGAAGCATCGTAGGTCAGTCCGACGTTGATCAGCACGTCCTGCTGGTTGTTGATTTCCTCTTCCTTTATGCCGATGTAGGCTCTCAGGAGAAGGTCCTTGATGCGGACTTTTGCCAGGTGATTCCCGCGGACATCCGTCATGCGCTCCCCCCAGGTGCAGGTTAGGTTCAGGTGCTTCAACGATGGCTACTGATCAGGGTCAGAAACTCGGTGCGAGTCGCCTGGGATTTTCGAAATTGCCCCAGCATCATCGACGTTTTCATGCGGGAATTCTGTTTCTCCACGCCCCTCATCATCATGCACATATGCTGGGCCTCGATAACCACCGCCACGCCCTTGGCGCCAGTGACGGTTTCGATAGCTTCGGCAATTTGTCGGGTCAGATTTTCCTGGATCTGCAGGCGGCGGGCGTACATGTCGACGATGCGGGCGAATTTGGACAGACCCAGCACTTTGCCCTCGGGCAGGTAGGCGATGTGGCACTTGCCGATGAACGGCAACATATGGTGCTCACACATGCTGTAAAGTTCAATGTCCTGTACCACGACCATCTCGTCCATGGCTGATTCGAATACCGCATTGTTCACCAGGTCGCCAAGATCCTGCTGATAGCCGCAGGTCAGAAACTGCATGGCTTTGGCGGCGCGCACTGGAGTGTCTTGCAGACCTTCGCGATCCGGGTCTTCGCCCAGGCCATCAATAATGCCACGAAAGTGCCCGGAGAGGTCGTCAAGGAGTGTGGTCATAGTCTTTTCCGGTTATGCAGTGTCTTTAAGGGCCAAAGTTTAAGGCAATTTGGCGGCTATCTCTACGGTTTACGGAGTCAATGCGGGAAACGACCACTTTGGCTGCCATGCCCTGCGGTTTGGGCGCTGGGGCTACGGTAGTGGGGTTGGTTTTGCTGGCAGCCTTGAGTCCGACAGGTTGCTGGTGCTCAGGTCCGGACTTTGCCGGCTGCGCCGTAGACCAGCAGGAAAACGGCGAAAGCCGTCACAACAACGGACGGGCCGGCAGGCGTGTCCAGGTGCCAGGACAGGCTCAGGCCGCCGCTTACCGCAACAAACCCGAACGCGATCGCCATGGCCACCATGATTTCCGGGTTGTTGGCCAGCCGTCTGGCGGTCGCTGCGGGAATGATAAGCAATGCGGTAATCAGCAGCACACCGACGATTTTCATGGCCACCGCTATGACCAGTGAAAACATCAGCATGAGAACCAGGCGGAGACGTTCTACGGCAACGCCCTCAACCCTGGCGAGCTCTTCGTGAATGGTGCTCATCAGCAGTCCGCGCCAGAGCACCGTCAGCAGGAGCAGGATCAGGACGGCACCGCCGTAGATCCACAGCAGGTCTTCACGGCTGATGGCAAGAAGATCCCCGAACAGCAGGCCGGTCAGGTCCACGCGGACATCCGGCATGAAGCTCAGGGTTACCAGGCCGATGGCCAGGGCGCTGTGGGCCAGAATCCCGAGCAGGGTATCCGTGGCCAGGGTCCTGGTTCGGGAGAGCAGCACCAGTGCCATGGCCAGAACCACGCAGGTAATGATGACACCAAGATTCAGTGGAACGCTGATCAGAAAGCTCAGGGCAATACCCAGCAGCGCCGAATGCGCCAGGGTATCGCCAAAATAAGCCATTCGTCGCCACACCACGAAACAGCCCAGTGGACCGGCTATGAGGGCAACGCCGAGGCCGCCAATCAGGGCGCGCCAGAAGAAATCGTCCAGAATGGCATCAATGATGGGCATGATCGCACTCCTTGTGTCCGCCATGCCCGGATGGGGCGTTATGGGGTTCGCCGTTAATGACATCCCCGTGCAGATTGTGACTGTGGTTATGGTGATGGTGATAAACCGCGAGGGACTCTGCCACTGGTCGGCCAAAGGTCTCGATGAAGGCCGGGTCGTGGGAGATGTCCGCAGGGTGACCGCTACAGCAGACATGTTGGTTCAGGCAGATAACCTTGTCGGTGGCTGCCATGACCAGGTGCAGGTCGTGGGAAATCATGATAACACCGCAATTCAGCTCGTCCCGTAGCTGGCGAATCAGGTCATACAGCGACGCCTGGCCATTGATGTCGACCCCCTGGGCGGGTTCATCAAGTACCAGCAGATCCGGCCTGCGAGCCAGTGCCCGGGCCAACAACAGCCGCTGTTTTTCGCCGCCGGACAGATGGTGCACCGAGGCGTTTAGCAGGTGGCCGACGCCGGTGCGGGCCAGCGCGGACTCACACTCCGCCAGCGGCTGGCCGCTGAGCAGCATGAACCGTTTGACGCTCAGGGGCAGTGTTGCTTCAAGAGTCAGGTGCTGCGGGACATACCCAATCACCAGGTTCTTTTTCACGGACACCTGGCCTGAGGACGCCTTCTGGATGCCCAGGACTGCCTTGATCAGCGTGGTTTTACCCGCGCCGTTGGGGCCGATGATGGTGAAGATGTCGCCACGGTGAATCTTCAGGTTGACGTGGTCAACCACGGGCCGTTCGTCAAACCGGACAGTGAGATTTTTCAGGCTGACCAGAGGATCAGTCATGGTCCGGCTCCGCCTGGCAGCGAGGGCAAAGGCCGGCAACCTCAAGGGTGGTGTCTTCGGCCCGAAAGCCTTCCTTGGAGGCGGCTTTGCAAACTTCTGTCGAGACCGCCGGTGCGGCCAACTCAAGAACATTACCGCAGGCGCGACAAATCAGAAACATGCCGCTGTGGTTTTCACCTGCGTGGGTACAGCCGATAAAGGCATTGAGTGAGGCAATGCGATGCACCAGGCCGTGCTGTTGCAGGAAATCCAGTGCACGATAAACCGTCGGTGGGGCTGCGTTGTGGCCATCGGAGGACAGCTGCGCGAGTACATCATAGGCACCCAGGGGCTTATGGGACTGCCAGATCAGTTCCAGCACCCGTTCCCGGATGGGTGTGAGGCGGGCATTCCGCCGCTGGCAAATAGCCCGTGCGTCAGTCAGGGCCAAGCTGACGCAGGCATCGTGGTTGTGGGGCCGATAGGGAATAGCGCGGGCGGACATGGTCGGTATCCTGCAAAGTTTGAAATATTATAACATTTACAGGAATGTCTGCCATGTCCGGCAGTGGAACGGATAACCGGTCAGTGCCGGGATTCTAACGCCAGGGTTTCCAGGTATTCCAGGTTCGGGATCCAGGCGCTCTCGCCCTCTATCTCAACCAGCATGAGATCCGCCGGGCCTGGCTCGCTCTCACGCTTGCTGATCTGTTCCTCGTTCAGGCGGGCCTGGCTGGGAATACCCTGGGTCACCAGTGCCATAAACGGAATTTCCTTGTGGTGGTCTCCGATGGTGTTGAGCACAACAATGCGGCCATGATTGTCGTCCGGAACGGTGAGGGCACCGCCGTTGGCCGCATCGTAGGAGATCACCGGGATTTGCAGGCCCCGCCAGTCCAGGTAGCCAACCAGCCATTCGGGTGTGCTGGCGCCCGCGTCGGAGCTGGCGTAGTCGACCACTTCCGCAATCGAGACGTTGGGCAGCAACAGTTGCCGTCCGTTCATGGGAATCATGACGCAGAAGAGGGATTGGCTGTTGTCATTCATTGCTTGTTACCTCAGGCGGAGTCCCGTTTCTGCCGGCTTTTGAGCAGGCAGGATTCTTCAATGGTTTTTACCAGCTCCCGGGCCAGCTGCTCCGGGGTGCCACAAAAACCCGCACAACCCGTGGCTGCCACGGATTCGGGCATGGAGCTGTTGCCGCAGCTTGTGCTCTCCTGGACCCAGATCCGGCTACCGTGGGCTTTCAGTAAAGGCGCCGCAATCGCGCCATCATTGCCCATGCCGGAAAAAAGAATAGCATGACAGCGCTGGCGGTAATGATCCGCAACGTTCAGCAGGACCTGGTCAACGGAAGGACTGTAGGGACCGGGCCAGACATTGCTGGTTTCCATCAGGGCGCCCTGTTCGGTCAGCATCCATTCGCGTGCAACCGGCATCAGCACGACATCACCGTTCTGAACCTGGTAGCCCTCTTCCGCCCGTTTGAGCTGGTAGTGGGCGTGGCGGCCCAGTACCCGGGTCAGAACCTCGGTGAAGTTGCCATCAATATGCTGGGCATAAATAAAACCCACGGGCAGATTCGGAGGCAGGTGATCCAGGAACGCCTTTACCGCCGCCGGCCCACCCAATGAAGCGCCCAGAATCCAGACTTGTTCGGCCACCGATCCGGGGATCGCCGGTGGAATCCAGTGTGGCAGATCCGGCGAAGCTGTTGTTGCCGCCTTATCCTGCTCCAACTGCGCCAGTGTAGCATCGGAATCCAGTTCCTCCAGGTGCCCCAGTTGCTGTTCGAGCTTGCCCAGCAGCCGTCTTTCCCAACGAAAATACTCGGTGCTTCCGGGCTTAGGTGCTTCGTCCAGTGCGAACAGCACCGGCGCCTCGGTGTTTTCAAGCAGATGATCGAACAATAGAGGGTGATCGGCCTCGTCCTCGAGAGTCACCAGCCAGAGGTTGGCTTTCGGAAACTCCGGATAGCCCAGCAACCGGTCCGGATCCCCGGAAAAACGCACCTCGAGACCGAATTTGGATGTCGCGGCCTGCAGCCTATGGCGCTGCAGGACCACATCCGAGACAATCCCGACCCGTGGCCGGCCAGTATGTCCGGTCATCACCGACGTCCGGTCAGCCGCTTAATGGTCTCAAGCAGCTCGGCTTCCTGGAACGGTTTGCCGAGATACTCGTTGACGCCGATGGCCAGCGCCCGTTCGCGGTGTTTCTCGCCGGTCCGGGAGGTGATCATGCAGATCGGCGTTTCCCGCAGGTTATCATCGTGGCGCACAAAGCTGGCAACTTCGAAGCCATCCATCCGCGGCATCTCGATATCCAGCAGGATAATGTCCGGTTTGTGGTCCTGTAGCTGAGCTACCGCATCCAGGCCGTCTTTGGCGGTAATGACTTCCATGCCGTTACGCTCCAGCAGTCTTGAAGTAACCTTCCGTACCGTCACCGAGTCGTCCACTACCATGACCACGGCGCCCTGTTCCTCGTAGCGGGCGGATTCGCGGGCGTTCTCGAGGTTGGTCAGGCGCTGGCGTTCCGACAGGATGTCGGAGCGGATCATGGCCGGCAGGTCGAGAATCACCACCACGTTACCGTCGCCCAGAATGGTGGCACCGGAGACACCCCGGACCGAGCTGAACTGCGGGCCCAGGGATTTAACCACAATCTCACGGCTGCCTATCAGGTTGTCCACTTGCAGGGCCAGGGGCTGCTCGGCACCGCGCACCAGAATCACCGGCAGCGGCAGGGCCTGCCCCTGGAGTTTGGGCTGGTGGTCACTGTTCAGCAGGCTGCCAAGGTACTGGAGCCGGTATTCCTGGCCGGCATACTCGTACAGCGGCGCATCCGGCTTGTAGTATTCCTCAAGCTCGTAGGTGCTGACCCGGACGATACCCTCAATGGTGTTCAGCGGGATGGCGTAGAAATCCTCGCCGGTGGAGACCATCAGCGCCCGGTTCACGGAAACCGTGAACGGCAGGCGTACGGTGAAGGTGGTGCCACGACCGACGGCGGAGTCGATATCCAGGCTACCACCGAGCTGTTTGATTTCACTGGCAACCACGTCCATGCCCACGCCGCGACCGGAAATCTGGGTGACCTGCCGGGCGGTGGTTAGGCCGGGTTGCAGGATAAACTGCAGGATTTCGCGCTCGGACAGCTCCTCATCTTCCCGCAACAGGCCCTGGCGGATCGCTTTGTCGCGAATAACCGAAGAGGGAACTCCGGCGCCGTCGTCGATCATGCGCAGAACAACGTCACCACCCTCCCGGGTCATCGACAGGGTTACTTCGCCGGTTTCCGGCTTGCCAGCCTTTTTGCGGTCTGCCGGGCTTTCGATGCCGTGGTCGAGGGCGTTCCGGAGCATGTGTTCCAGGGGCGCGATCATGCGCTCAAGGATGTTCCGGTCCATCTCGCCTTCGGCGTTACGGACATCGAAAGCCACCTTCTTGCCCAGTTCGCCGCTGATCTGGCGGACGATCCGACGCAGGCGGGGCACCATGGAGGCGAACGGAATCATCCGGGTCTTCATCAGACCTTCCTGGAGTTCCGTGTTGATCCGCGATTGCTGTACCAGCAGAGTTTCGGTGTCCCGTACCCGATCAGACAGAGTCTCACGCAGGTCCGCAAGGTCCGAGGAGGACTCGGTCAGGGCCCGGGAAAGCTGCTGGATCGACGAGTAACGGTCCATCTCCAGGGGATCGAAGTCGTCGCCGTAATCCGGGCCGTGCTCCTTCTCGGCACTGAACAGGATCTGGGTTTCGGTTTCGATTTCCATCCGGCGTAGTTGCTCACGCAGACGCTCAATGGTGGCGGCCATTTCATCCAGGGTATAGCCAAAGTCACTGGTCTGCTGCTCCAACCGGCCCCGGGTGATACTGGTTTCGCCGGCCAGGTTGACCAGCTCATCCAAAAGCGGTGCCGATACCCGGATGGTTTCCTGGGCGGCGCGCTGGGCCTCGGCTGCCTGTTTGCGGGCCTTGGCCGGGGATTTTTCGGGTTTGGGCACCGGTGCCACCGGTTTTTCCGCTTTGGCGGACGGTGTCGACTCTTCCGGCTTCTTGGGTTCTGCCGTGGCCGGCGCCGGCTGTTCGGCCTTGGCCGGTTCCGGCACACCCGAACCGGACTCATAGCCTTTACGGATATCGGCAACCAGGGCGATGATGGCGTCGTGATCGTCGGTAATGGCCTGCCACTGTGATTCATCCGGGGCATTGCCGCCCAGATCAATCAACCGGGTTTCAAAGGCGTGGGCCCTGTCGCCAAGCTGGGTGAGCTGGGACAGACGAGCACCGCCCTTGAGGGTGTGTAATGCCCGCTGGGCTTCCTGGTTGAAGTTGTGGTTTGCCGGCTCCTTGCGCCAGTCACCAAGCAGCTGCTCCAGCTGATCCAGGATCTCGCCGGCTTCCTCCAGGAAGATTTCCAGCACTTCCGGATCAATCGCTTCCTGCTCGGAATCTTCACGGGGCGCAGCGGTTTCTTCGGCGGCAACCTCGTGGGCTGCCTGGAAGTCCTCAATAAGCCCGGTATCCGATTTGGGTTCATTGCCATCTTCCAGGCTGTTGAGCATGGCTTTAAGGCTGCCCAGTGCACGGTCGCTGAGGCTGAGCAGGGTCTTCTGGTTATTGGACCCGGAGATCAGGGGATCAAGGGCGCCCGACCAGGCCTCTGCCAAGCTGGCAATCGGATCAACGTCTGAAAGCCGTGCACTGCCCTTGAGGGTATGCAGTTCCTGCTGCAGCTGGGTCAGGCCGGTCAGTTCCTCCGGCTCATCTCGCCACTGGTCGAGACACTCACTGATGGCGTCGTAGATTGCCAGGCCTTCTTCCAGGAAGATACCGACCAGTTCCGGACTCAGGTGAGGTAGATCGGCAACACCGTCTTCCGGCTCTTCCATGTCCGGAAGCGGGGCCTGTTCCTCTGATTTTGCGCCCGGTTCGGATTCTTCATCCTGGCTGGCAACGTTGGTAACCGCCCTCGTTCCGTTGGCGCTGTCCATGTAAGCCTGTACTTCGCCAATCAAGTCCGGAGCAGGTCGTGGCGGCTCCCTGGCCTCCAGGTTCTCGACCATACCCGCCAGACGGTCGTGGCAGCGGAATAGCAGGTCTGCCAGCTCATCGTTGATCGACAGCCGCTGTTCGGCCAGTCCCTCAAACAGATTTTCCAGTTCGTGAGAGAGATCGCCTACCGCGGGAATGTCCGCCAGCCGTGCGCCACCCTTGAGGGTATGCAGATCCCGCTGGAGCAGACGCAGGATGTCCAGGCTGCCCGTATTCTCGCTCCAGCTCTGGAGCGCTTCGGCGGTGCTGTCGATGAGTTCGCGGGCTTCTTCCAGGAAGATTTCCGCCAGTTCCTCATCCATTTCGTCGCCGGATTCGGAGGTTTCCGGGAGCGGCGGTTGCTCCGTTGTTGCGGGCTCTTCACTTGCCGGCGTCTCGGTCTCGTCCACCTCGAAGCTGAGATCAATTTCCTCGAGGTCGCCGGTGAATTCCTGTTCGAAGGCGTCCGGTTTCTGATTTTCCGGGGCCTGGGTCTGTTTCAGCCCTTCGAGCGCGGTGACCACATCATCGCTGGACTCAGTGGCAAGCCCGGCTGCCACCTGGTCCATCATGTTGATCAGCTGTTCGTGAGCTGCCCGGACGGTCTCGAAGAACATTTGGTTCGGCGCTTCGTTGTGCTTCGCGGCTTCGTCATAGGTTTCTTTCAGCGCACCCGCGAGCGCGGCGACGTCGCCGAGTCCGGCTTCGGAGGCGCCAGAGGTCAGCTGTTCCAGCTCGGAACGCAGCGGGTTCAATGACGCCATTTCCCCCGGGTTTTCCGCCCAGTGATCGAGGATCCGGTCCGCGTCAAGAACGATGTCCAGGCCTTCGTTCAGGAACAGCTGAACCAGCCGTGACGGAGCCTGCTGCGGGTGCTGGCGCGGGGCCTCCTCACTGTGGCTGCGGAGTGTTTCCTCCGCCAGGCGATCCAGCTTTTCAAGGAATGCTTTGGTGCCTGGCAGCGAGACCTGCGGGTTTTCACGGATCTGGGCCAGCCCCTGGGTCAGGAAATCGCAGGCGGACTCAATCAGCGAAAGGACGTCTCGGTTGGCACGCTTGTTCCGGGCCCGGGATTCCTTTACGAAACGCTCCAGTGGCGTGATCACCGCAGCGATCGGATCGATGCCTGCTGTATGGGCGCTGCCTTTGAGTGTATGCAGGGCGCGGGAAAGATCATCGGTGTAGGTAACCGAGGTTTTGTCGCCCGCTGTCGAGAGGAAGTCTTTCAGAGTCTGAAGGTGAGACTCGGTTTCGCTCTCAAAAATATCCAGCAACACCGGGTCGACCGCATCCTCTTCAGTGGTCTCTGCGTCAGCAGCGCCGGTTTCAGCTTCGGCCATGGCTTTCGAGCCATTCGATTCGGCCACGGGCATCATGCTGGCATCGGGAATCTCGCCGTTGGCCAGAGCATTGGCACGAGCTTCCAGGTTAGAGGTGTCGACCGATGGCGCACGGTGCCTTTCAAAGTCTTCGACCAGGGCCGGCAGATTGGCGGTGACGTCTTCCAGCAGGCTGGCAATGTCACTGTTCATGAAAATACTGCCGTCGATGACGCGGTTCAGCATGTTTTCCACGGACCACGCCAGCTCACCTATAACCAGTGCGCCGACCATCCGTCCGCTGCCTTTCAGAGTATGGAAGGCACGGCGAATTTCCGACAGAGCACTGCGATCATCGTGCCGACGCAGAAGCATCGGCAGGTATTCGTGAATGGTGTCCAGCACCTCACCGGCTTCTTCAACGAAAATTTCGAGTATTTCATCGTCAATCAGGTCGTTGTCATCAGTGGACTCGCCAGACACGGTCTCTGCGGTGTTTTTGTCCTCGGTGGGTGCCGTTGTTTCCTGTTCTTCGTCGCCCGCGCCGGCGGTCGTGCCTTCCAACCCGGGAGTTCCCGTTTCCGCCATGGCCTCATCGTCGGTACGACGGGTCGTTGCCATGGCTTCAGCCCGGTTGATGAGCGCTTCCACGTCGCCTGCGGTCTGGCCTTCCTTGAATTCACGGATCAGTGAGGGAATTCGGACATTGACCTCGTCCATCAAGGCAAACATGTCGCCGGTGGCGTGAATGGTCTGGTCGATCAGGCGGTTCAGCAGATTTTCCACAGACCATGCCAACTCGCCTATACTGGTAGCCCCAACAAGTCGTCCGCTGCCCTTGAGCGTATGGAAGGCACGACGCACCTCGGTCAGCGCTTCACGGTCATCGTGATTCTGGCGCAGCCGGGGATAGAATTCATGGATGGTTTCGAGAACCTCCTCTGCTTCCTCAATGAAAATGCCGAGAATCTCATCGTCCAGAAGCTCCGTATCCGAGCTCCTGGTTGCTTCGCGGGCGGCCGTGACGCTGGTCTCCGGTGGCTCTTCAAGCGGCCCAACGACGGGGATTTTTTCCTCGGCGGATGCGGACCACGTGGGCTCTGCACCAACCGGGAAACCGAGAGAGGCCAGGCTGTCCTCTGCCACTCTGAGAATGGAGTCGTTCTCGCCGATTCCCTCGGCAAGGCGCTCAAGGTAATACTCAATGCTGGTAACCGCATCTGCCAGAATGTCGAGCTGTTTCCAGTCCGGCGTCTGCTTGCTGTTCAGCAGCACTTCAGTAATGTAGCGCTCGGTCGAGGTCAGAATGTCGGCAACGCGATCCAGTGGAATCAGGCTGAGACCACCACGGATGCTGTGAAGCAAGCCGGGCACCTGTTCAATTTCCCGGACATCCCATTGTGAGGCAATGAAGTTCACGATGGCGGACTTGACCTGTTCCAGGGTGTTCCGGGATTCTCGGAGCAGCGCGCCACTGGCTTCGCCCAGTTCCCTGGAGCCAAGGTTTACCGGGGCATCGGAGGTTTCCTCTGCGGACGACTCCGGTTGTTCTTCACGATCCAGGCCGGCGAGACTGGCTTCAACGTAAAGCAGCGCACCGGCAATGTCCATCAGTGTGCCGTCATCCACCTGTTCGGTCTTGGCGCTGAGTTTCGCGACCAGCTCGACCTGTTCGGTGATCACTTTCCGGGGTATGGCCAGGCCCAGCACTGCCAGGGTATTGGCCACTTGGCGAAGACCCGGCAACAGGTCCTCAAGCTCACTGTTCTGGCGCAGCTCCGACCGTACATAGAGGTCAAGCTGATCCTTCAGTTTCGTCAGCTCTTCATTAAGCGCGCCGACAACAGAATGGATGGCATCCCGACCCGGGCCGGATGCTCTGGTTCGGGCGGCATCGACATCGTCTTCCGAAGGCAGTGCCTGGTTCAGCCGGTAGGCATCCTGTAGGGCACTGACCTGGGGAGAACCCAGATCCCGGGCACGGGCGACATAGTAGAGCAGGTGTTTGAGCAACGCTTCCGGTACAGGTTGCTGAAGGATATCCGTGTGCTCGTCGGTCAGTCGGCGGATTTCACTGTCCAGCTCCCTGAGCAGGGATTTCACCGCCGCATTCACCGGGTTTACGTGTGCCTGCAGTGTTTCCACAAAGGCACTGGCCACTTTCCAGAGCTCCCCCCGGGGCGTTTTCTGGCACAAACGGATCAGCCGCTGAATAACCTTCTGCATGTATTCGAAATGGGCATGGAGATCCGCTTCCCGAATCACGCCAGCCAGCGCAAACTGGTACATCTGGCGCAGCTTGCGGATGTGGCCCAGGACCGTCGGGTCTTGCAGACGCCGGGATACCTTTCCGGCCACGGTGATTCGTGAGGGGGCCAGGTCCGGCTTGAACAGGGAGGTATCAGACAGCAGGGATTCCCCGCGGGCGGCCCGGAGGTCGTTGAGCAGCGGCAACAGTACCATCGGAAAATCGTCCTGGCTGCTGGCCAGATGTTCCAGGTATTGGGGCAACTGCAGGATGGCCTGCATCAGGACTTCAACGGCTTCGTCGGTGTTGGCAACGGTTTTGTTAAGCACGGCCTGGGTGAGCTTTTCCATTTCCTCGGTGAGCAGGGCTGCACCATAGAGCTCGACCATTTGCAGGGTGCCATGTACCTGATGGAGATAATTCAGGCAGAAGCGCAGGCGCGCGGTGTCGTCACGATTCTCGACATACGCTTCCAGTGCATGCTGACCCTGGGTCAGCGTGTCCTGTATTTCTCCCCGAACCCAGTCGAGGGCGATGCTGTCATGGTGATTGCCCATAACCACTCCGGTTATTCTTCGTCAGTCTGGCGTTTGATCCACGCCAGTACATGTTCCGAGGGGACTCTCTGTAACCCGGGAGGCTGCCAGTCAGTCAGCTCTCCCTGGCCCAGAACCAGCAACCCCCCGGGCGCCAGCCGCTCTGCAAGCCGCTTGACAATATCCCGCCGGCGCCAGCGACGGAAATAAATCAGCAGATTCTGGCAGAAGATAATGTTCATTCCGTGCATGGGTGCCTTATCAAGATCCAGAATATTCAGTCTGGTAAAGCACACCCTTTCACGGATGCTGTTCACAATTTCCAGGGTATTCCGCTCGGCAGGGCGGAAATACCGGGCTTTCATGTCTTCTTCCATTCCCAGCAGTTTGCGGGGATTGAATTGACCGTTCCGCGCCTTCCCGATTACCGGCTTGCTGATATCGGAGCCGGTGACACCAAACAGTGGCTGCAACGCCAGCTGGCTCATGCATTCATTCAGTACCATGGCCAGGGTGTAAGGCTCCTCACCGGTGGAACACCCGACACTCCAGGCCTCCAGAGGGTGTTTTTTCAGCTGTTCCCGTGGCCGTGTCAGGACATAGTCGGAAACCAGCCGAAAAGCGTCGGGATCCCGGAAAAACCGGGTTTCCTGAACGGTGAGCCGATCCACCAGTGTTGACCATTCCCTGATCGCATCAGGCCCGGATACGATTTTTTCGTAATAGGCCTGATAGCCGTCGCAGCCGATTTCCCGCATGCGGATGCCCAGGTTCGTTTCCAGGAACGAACGGCGCTGAGCCGACAGGGTCATGCCGGTTCGGTGTTCCAGCAGGGTTTGCCATTGCCTGAACTGCGCTTCGTCCATATCCGGGAGTCGGCGCAGTGACCAGCGGCCCTCGGCAGGTGACAGGTTGTTATGCATTTGCGCCATAAACCGTCAACAGATCAAGAGCAGAAATCAGCCCACCACCGGAACGTCGCTGTCTTCCTCGTCCTGGTGGTCAGCCACGCCTTCTTCTTCCGGTTCCGGCAGGGTGAAGCCGGCAACGGAAGACCGGAGTTCGGACGCCATTTCCGCCAGGTTACCGATAGACTCCGCCGTTGCATTGGTACCGGCAGACGTCTGGGAGGTGATTTCCTGGATAACGTTCATGGTGTTGGAAATGTGCCCGGCCGACGAGGATTGCTGACGGGCGGCGTTGGAGATGTTCTGAATCAGTTCCGCCAGAGACATGGATACGTTTTCGATTTCCTCGAGGGCGATACCCGCGTCCTGGGCCAGGCGAGCACCACGGACCACCTCGGCGGTGGTGTGTTCCATGGAAATAACCGCTTCGTTGGTATCCGATTGGATTGTCTTGACCAGCGCTTCAATCTGTTTGGTTGCCCCGGATGAACGCTCCGCCAGCCGCTGAACCTCGTCCGCAACCACTGCGAAGCCCCGGCCCGCGTCACCGGCCATGGAGGCCTGGATCGCTGCGTTCAGGGACAGGATATTGGTCTGGTCGGCGATGTCGTTGATCAGGGATACGATGTCACCAATTTCCTGGGAGGATTCACCCAGACGCTTGATCCGTTTGGAAGTTTCCTGGATTTGTTCACGGATACTGTCCATCCCGCGGATGGTGTTCTGTACTACTTCCGTGCCTTTTTTCGCGATCGCAACCGACCGCTCGGCAACCGCGGAAGATTCGGCGGCGTTCGAGGACACCTGGTCGATGGACACGGCCATCTCGTTAACCGCGGCTGACGCTCCGGCAATTTCCTGGGCCTGGTGCTCGGAAGCGTCGGCAAGGTGCATGGCCGTGGACTGGGTTTCCTGGGCGGCGCCCGCTACCCTTACCGCAGTACCCCGGATTGCCTGTACCAGTCCGCGCATCTGGTCGATCGCGTAGTTGATGGAGTCGGCGATGGCACCGGTGAAGTCCTCGGTTACCGTGGCCTCGGCGGTCAGGTCACCGTCGGCAAGATCGGCCAGTTCGTCCAGCAGCCGCAGGATCGCGTTCTGGTTCTGCTCGTTCTGCTCTTGCGTATTGGCCAGTCGGGCCTGGGCTTCGCGGTACAGGGCCAGGCCGATGAAAACCGCAACGGCAATTATCACCGCCAGAATGGCAAGGGCCAGTGTCGGGCTCAGCAACCGTGTAGCGGACTGGATAATGAGCTGGTCTTCCAGGTCATTATCCAGTTGGGTGCTCAGTACACCGGAGTTCTGGAAAATTTCGACGGCTGCATTACGTGACCTGTAGAGGCTGGGAGAAGCTTCAAGGACCGCGTCGGCGTTCTGGGCAACATACTCGTACAGCTTGTAAGCGGCTTCAAGGCTGTCAGCGGCCTCTTCATTGGTTATTCTGGAAATGCCCATGGCCGGGTTGCCCTGCCTCTGGCCTTCGATCACTCGCCCGAACAGGCTGGCGTCACGGATAAATCGGTCTATCGCGATATTCGCATCTTCCTCGCCGGACAGTGCGTTGTTAAGAGAGCGAA
Source organism: Pseudomonadota bacterium (assembly GCA_034189445.1). Classification (GTDB taxonomy): domain Bacteria; phylum Pseudomonadota; class Gammaproteobacteria; order Pseudomonadales; family Oleiphilaceae; genus Marinobacter. The sequence goes on along the minus strand of JAXHUV010000036.1, from coordinate 827 downwards.
CGGTGCGCTCCGCGAGCAGGGGTTGGCGCTGGGCCAGTGCCACCTGCTCGGCGGTGCCGTTGTTGTCCAGCAGGACCTGCACAATATCGCGGTACAGCACCTGCAGTTCCCCAATGGTTTCGTTCAGGGTGCGGGCGATCTCGTGCAGGCCTAACACCGCATCCTTGGCAGAGAGGATTTGGTCGGCGTTTTCCCGCACGATATTCCAGTTGTCCTGGACGCCGCTCTGCCGGGCCAGTTCGCTCGGCGGCAGGCCGGTGTCCGGGTCGCCCTCGGTTAACCTGGTCCAGAGCTTCTGGAAGTGATCACGGGAGCGGCGCAGCTCGTTGAAGGCCTCGGCGGTACCGCCAACAGACTCGGTCGCGTTCTTCGCAATGTCCTGCGAGAGCACCCTCAGCTCCGAGGCAGTGGTAATGTATTGCTGATCGTTCTGGCTATTTGTGTTGATTATGAACACCACCACCACGAACAGGATGATGAGTGCGATCAGCAAGGCGGTCAGCCCGGCAACCAGTTTGTTGCTGCTCCGCCCCCTACTGAGTCTTCCGGCTCTGTTCTTCATTTTCTGGCTCCCGGCCTCTTCATGAAATTGGCAAGTGTTTTTTTGGGCTTCAGGCGGTTAGGGTGATGTTCCTGCTATTGTCACCATCCTAACCACCGTCACCACTGTGCGACGTCCAGAAACCGTTCGTCCTCGAGCAGGTCGGTGGACGAAAACACTTTCCAGACTTCCTCGTTGCGTTCGTAACCGCCCGAGACAAACGGTCGAACGTTTTCAGGTACGCCCTCGGGCGAATCCTTGAAACTGTCAGTTGCGAAGTACTGCA
>JAXHUV010000359.1:0-1825 GCA_034189445.1 Pseudomonadota bacterium | reverse complement strand
GGTGGTTGCACGATCCACGACCACAGCGGCTCGGAAGTTGGCGCGAGCTTTTTCGGGCAGTCGTCCTTTGCTACCTATGCATTGTCTTACGAGCGCAACACGGTAAAAGTCAGGAAAGACGTTCCACTGGAAATCCTTGGACCACTCGGGTGTGGTATTCAGACTGGCGCAGGGTCTGTCCTTAATGCACTTAATCCTCCAGCGGGTTCTTCTATCGTGGTCTTTGGTGCCGGAGCGGTAGGTCTTTCGGCTGTGATGGCGTCCGTGATAGCTGGATGCACGACAATCATTTCTGTTGATGTAAAGGAAGATCGCCTGAAATTAGCCCAGGAACTTGGGGCCACTCACGTGATTGATGCAGGCAATACCGATCCCGTTGAGGAGATCAAGAAACTGTGCGCTGACGGGGTTCCGTATGTGCTGGAGACCAGCGGTGTGCCTGCTGTGCTTTCGCAGGCGATCCTGAGCTCCGCCGTAGGTGGTGAGATTGGTATTGTTGGTGCGCCACCGATGGGGGCCACAGTCTCTGTTGATGTTAACTTCTTGCTATTTAACCGGAAGCTTCGGGGAATCATTGAAGGGCAAGCTATTTCCGATACTTTTATTCCGAAATTGGTTGAGCTGTATCGCCAGGGAAAATTTCCGTTTGACAAATTGATCAAATTTTATTCATTGGATGAAATTAATCAAGCGTCTGAAGATTCGGAAAAAGGAACCACACTTAAGCCGGTACTTCGTATCGCTTAAAAGAAATCAGGGGGTTTTCAACCTCTTTTAACCCTTGTTGCGTACGCCGTTCCTATGGACGGCGTGCGGCCTTCCGGAAGCTTGCCGGGAAAATTAGCCGGTCGGGAAAATTAGAGAGAGGCGTAGCGTTCGTGAAGGATGCCAACCCTTTCAACATAAGCCTTCGTTTCGGCGTAGGGCGGTACCCCCTGGTATCGGCTGACGGCACCCGGCCCCGCGTTATAGGCGGCGGTTGCCAGCCGGATGTCCCCATTGAAACGGTCAAGCATTATGGCCAGGTAATGGACTCCGCCACGGATATTCTCGGCCGCCGCCAATGCATTGCGCACACCCAACTCTTCAGCCGTGCCTGGCATCAGTTGCATTAGCCCTTGTGCCCCCACCGGGGAAAGGGCTTTTTCATTGAAGGCGGACTCTGCGTGGATGACAGCGCGCACGAGCGCAGGATCAACCCCGTATTCCTGAGCTGCGGTCTGGATCTCGGAGTGGTATGGTTTGGCGAAAAGCGGCGTTTTGTGCCAGTCCACACTGGACTCAGGGTCGCACGCATAGCAATGGAAACGGATGACGTTGAATTCAGCACCGGTCGGCTGAACGCTGCTGTAGGCCACCACGCCGTTGTCATCGGTGTAGCGGAAGACGGTATCGTTGCCGGTAGAGGCCCTGGGCTGGCTGTCGTTTTTCACGTTGGTGAATTCGACGGTGCCATCCGGGTGCACAATGCGCGTGATGCCGTCTGCCATGGCCGGTCCCGACAGAACAAGTAACAGAGCTGTGATGGATGGGGTCAGAAATGAGCTGTCGATGGTCATTACTCGCTCGCGAAAGGTGCTGTCAATGGGCGGCTTCGGGTATTCTTTAAAACCGCCTTTATCGGGATTATACGGGCTTGCGGGGAGTAATAAAGTGCGCATTGTACCGGAAACCTTCCAGAGCATGTGGCCCTGGAGCGGGCGCATCCAGTCATGATGGGTTGATCAGGAGTGGTCAGAATAAAACCACCGAGCCTGGCTCGGTGGCTGCTCTATCACGAGCATGAAGATTTCCTGCCCATTACCACTGAGGAACTGCCGCATAC
>JAXHUV010000358.1:0-1829 GCA_034189445.1 Pseudomonadota bacterium | reverse complement strand
CAGGAAGACAATGGCGCTCAAAGCAACCATCCTCAAGGCAATACTCAATATCGCCGATCTGGACCGCCACTACTATCAGGACCATTATCTGACCATCGCCCAGCACCCGTCGGAAACCGACCTGCGCGTGATGATCCGGCTGCTCGCCTTTGCCCTGAACGCCAGCGACACTCTGGAATTCACCAAAGGCCTGAGCACTGATGACGAACCCGAACTGTGGCAGAAAGATCTGACCGGCGCGATCGAATTGTGGATCGAACTGGGCTTACCCGAAGAAGACAGGCTGCGGAAAGCCTGTAATCGCGCCAGGGAGGTTATCCTTTATACCTACGGCGACCGGGCTTTTCCCGTCTGGCGGGACAAAAACCAAGGCAAGCTCGAGCGTTTCGACAACCTTCGGATCGTTCATCTGCCGGGCGAAAGCACCGAAGCGCTGGCCGAGCTTGCCGGCCGGTCCATGAGCTTCCAGGTCACCATCCAGGATGGCCAGGTGACGTTCAGTAACGATAACAATCTGGTATCAATGACCCCTGAGCAGATTCTGCCTGAAAACTGATAACGACAGTTGCCTGCCCTCAGGGACTGGACACCGACCCGCTTCGCACGTAAGATTGCGCACTCGAAATCGGCACACCGCTGCCGGCTTTACGTTCCGCCCGTAGCTCAGCTGGATAGAGCGCCGCCCTCCGGAGGCGGAGGTCTCAGGTTCGAATCCTGACGGGCGGGCCATCTTTCTCAAAAGAGCCCCGCAAAAGCGGGGCTTTTTTGTGAAAGACGGTTTGATCGTCAGCTTTGGTGAGAACCTGCGTTCGACAAATCGCGAAAGCGATTTGGGCGCCGCAGCGTAGCGGGGGCAAAAACCATCGCAAGCCCGCTAACGGATGCTGGTCATGCATCCTGTTATGTCACGAACGCTCTGACGGATAGTTCCCTTTTATCCGGAAGGCCTATCGCGCGCAATCGATGCAGTAAAGGCTGGTAGGGTCAATTTCCAGGCGTTTGGGGTTGATGGGCTCGCCACACTCCATACAGTCTCCGTAGTCATCGTTGCCAATGCGCATCAGGGTGGCTTCAATCATTTTCAGTTGTTGCTCCGCCCGTTCCCTGCCGGCTTTGGCCAGGGCCTGGCCCTGCAGGGCATCCATCCGGGAGAGCCGGCCAACACTTTGCTGATCCAGGTGAACGGTGTCGCTGGCCTGGTCCCGTGCCTCACTGGTCGAAAGCAGTTCTTCACGCAGTTCCAGTAGTCTCTGGCGAAACTTTTCCTGTTCTTCCGGCTTCATCTGCCTACCTCGTGTTGTTCGTGACTGTCAGGCCCCTTGCTTCGGCGCGACGGCGGTCTGGGCCAGAACTACGCTGACAAGAATCAATACCGCAAACAGAACTCCGATGCCAGTGGTTGCCATACTGGCATCCAGTAGGACACCCACAAGAATCGGGGAAAGGGCGGTGGAGAACACCATGCTTGCCTGGGCCACAGAGCGGATTGCCCCGATGTGTCGAACGCCGTAGCGCTCGGGCCAGATCGCACCGCCCGCAGCGCCGATAAACCCCAGGCTGATGCCGCAAAGGGCCAGATAGAGATTGGGTGTCCAGGTGAAATCCGTCAGGACAAGTACCAGCATGCTACAGAAGATGGGTGCCAGGCCATAAGTACTGTTCTGCAGGGCAAAGGTTTCACGAATACCGCTGCCAAATACCGAGAAGAAAAACGTCTGCCCGAAACCAGAGGAGGCGGTCGCCAGTAACGCAAACACCGCCAGCCTGGGGTTTTCTCGGATGAATGCCGGAAATATCACGTGGAATCCTGTTTGGTCTCTCGATTGATT